>CBDUWK010000010.1:0-14890 GCA_965370905.1 uncultured bacterium
CTGCCTCAGTGTGATCTGCCTGCTCGAAGCTATCTTCTTGCTTGTAAACTTCGCTTTAGGGAGGGGACATCACCTCTTTCTGGGTGTTACCTTCATAGTACTATCGGCAACGTGCGCCTACTTTTCCCTCTATTTTCATGGGCGTTTCCGAAGCCGCGATTAAACAAATTCCACTGCCGCAGGGCCGTGGAATTGCACCTCAATTACCGCATCGATTTCTGCACCGTTTAGATTTTTCCTTTGATTTCCCGGTATAATTGGTTATATTTACAATGAAGATATTGCTCTATTGTCCCCAGAATCCGCCAAAGGACGGACAAGTGAATTCTGGGGCTGAGACTTGACCAAGATCACTGAAGTGATCAGTTGAGATGTCTTATGACATCTCGAACAAGTTACAGCATTAGATTTTAGTTTGGTGGGGAAAACGGCGTCAGGTCACATCCGCCAACCAGCGGACAAGGCCTAGCGCAACATAGAATTTGTCAAATTACTTGCGGAGGATCTATGTCGCTATTGTCCTTCTTAAAATACTCTGCCGCAGAAAAGGGATTTGTGGAAGTAATTCAATCATGGCTAATCTCTGCATGCTATGCAGCGCAAGAAAAGCCGGATATCTCTGCGATTAAAAAGTTATCTTATGCGCTGCTCGACAAGTGTATTACTGAAGCAGAACAAAAGAAACTAAGAAATGTTGATAATCTTGGCGATATTATGGTGAGTGATAAAGAGTTCATGTCAAATCGTTTGCTGGAAGGCCTTACAGAGGCGGATGTAAAAGAAGCTTGGAATACTGGATATGTGTGGATTCGCCTTCAAGAGGAGGCATCTAATGCATGTAATTCCCCCATCTACCAATACCTCGTGGAGGGTGAAGGCTTATCCCCAGAAAAAGCTGTGAAAGGGTTGAGATGCAGCATGCCATTTTTTGGTGATCCTGTGACCTCTCATGCCGATTATCAAGGTGATGATGCGGACATTTACCTAGAGTTTCGGAGACGATTTGATCAATGGCGAGAAAAGTACACCCCTGAACAAATCATTAGCATGGCTAAGGAGTTTTCAACTTACAACGCTATGATTCGCTATTATATTAGGAAGGGTGAATTATAGTAATAGTCATTTTCTAAGCAGCCAGTATACTGATAGTAAAAGTTCCCATATGATTGCATATTTGGACTTGCAAGACAGGTAGAAAGTAAAAGTAAAATTCTACGTCGTTATGGAGTAATCATGAAAATAGCATTATTACTTGGCTCTGGAATTTCAGTCCCTACAGGACTTCCAAGGATGGATGACATAACCAAATCGATGCTTTTTGGGGAATGGCATTCTTATGATGGGGGATTTATTCGTGGTACAGAACCCAATAAGCACTACCAGCAAGAAAACTTAGCACCTCGTGTGCAATCTTTCTTAAGAATTCTTAAGGACATCACATGTGATTATTTTGCCTCAAGAACAAGCCATAGTCCAAATTACGAAAATCTATACTCTATATTAGCTCAGCTTTGGGACGAAAAACACAAACAAATACATAATCCTATCATTCAGCCTTTCATAAAGGCTATTGACGATAAGGTTAAACATCTTTACAATCCTTTTAATTATCCATATCGAGAGGTAACCTTTGATTGGCTAGTTTGCTGGTCAATGAGATTCATTGACTATACTCTATATACTGAACTAAATAAAAAAAATGATCCTGTGGGATTAGATCTTATCTCAAAACTTGCAAAAGATAAAAGAATAAAAGAACTAGACATTTTCACCCTAAATAATGATCTTTTAGTTGAGAAACTCCTTGATCAGAAAGGTATTGAATTCGAGGGTAAATTTGCTCACGAAGACGAGAATGGTGATAGAGTTATAGATCCTAGTAATGAGTACAAGAAAGAATTTAATGTGAGACTCTTCAAACTTCACGGATCGATAAACTACTGGCGTAAGCAAAATAAAGATGATAAGTATATCCATTGCATATTTGATGGAACAAAAGAGGAGTGGGACGATGATGAGAATAAGGAGAATTTTGGTCATGGAAGAGTACCATATATGCTTAAAGGGACTTTTAACAAATTGGAAGAGTATTATAATCCTTTGAATATCGAGATTCACTTTCTATTCAGAGAGTTTCTGAAAGAACATGAAATAATTATTGAGTCAGGTTATGGGTGGAATGACAAAGGCATAAATATGCGTATCTTCGAGTGGTTAGAATATCATCCGAAGAACAAAATAATATGTCTTCATAAGAATTTCGAAGAAAACTTTGGGGAAAAATCACATATTGATATGCGGAATAGCTATCAAAATCTCATTGATAGAAAGAAACTAATCCCCGTGAAAAAATATCTTCAAGATATAAAAAACAAAGATGACGTAGATGATATATTCAAATTGATGGAAGAAACTAGGAATATCCAATCCACAAAATCCCAGAGAGGCACAATGCGCTTTGCGCCATCAGAATGAATTCTGATGCCCGACTTTTACCTAAAGTCTCTGAAGAGACTGGAGGCCTGGTTTGATATAGTGGTTTTGCCGGAGGCATCCCTTTGGGATAACCACTTTACCTAAAGGGCGGGCATGGGATTTTAATCCCATGGGATGGATGCGACAGATTCATCAATAGATATTATTAAATTAACCAGACTATCTTTAAATTACAGTTACTCAGGTATCTAATGATAGTACTTTTCAACAAGAAGGAACAGCGGATTCCGCTTAAGGTTTGGATTGCTGATCTGAGTGAGATAGAGAGTGGAGCTCTGCAGCAGGCTGTCAATCTGACCAAGTTGGATTTCGCTTTCCGCCAGGTGGCTCTGATGCCAGACGCGCATGTGGGGTACGGTATGCCCATCGGGGGCGTCATGGCAACCGTAGACACCATTATCCCCTATGCGGTGGGAATGGATATCGGCTGCGGCATGCACGCGGCTCTGACACCGTATCAGGCGGACGATTTCCCCAAAGAGCGGTTAAAATCCACTCTGGCGAAGATCCGTTCTGCCATTCCCCAGGGATTTGACTGGCATCAGGGGGCTCAACGCGGAGAAGTCCTCGACCGTATGCCCCTGCATCTCCCCCTCTTTCAACAGCAGGAGAGGCGGATCAGAAAGCAGTTGGGAACGTTAGGTGGCGGTAACCATTTCATCGAATTGCAAAAAGATAAACAGAATCGTTTGTGGGTAATGATTCATTCTGGCAGCCGCAATATCGGCAAGCAGACTGCGGAACACTTCCACAAAAAGGCAAAAGAGCACAGCAACAAAAAACGCGCTAATTTGCCAACGAGTGAATTGTCTTTCCTGTCGCTTGATTCCAATGAGGGACAGGACTACGTTGAGGCCATGAACTGGTGCCTGGAATTTGCCTTGGCCAGCCGCACCAGGATGATGGAGGTAGTCCTGGACATTTTGCAGACATCTCCCCTGGATGAGATTGACATTCATCATAACTATGCCGCGAGGGAAGAGCACTTCCGAAAATCGGTGTGGGTACACCGCAAGGGCGCTACCAGAGCAGGCGAGAATGAACGGGGGATCATACCGGGATCGATGGGAAGCCCGTCATTTATCGTCAAAGGGTTGGGCAATCCGGAAGCGTTTCATTCATCGTCGCATGGAGCTGGCCGCAGAATGGGGAGAAAGCAGGCGAGAAGAAACATTCCGGTACACGAGGTATTAGAAGATATGAAGAAACGCGGGGTGGAGATATCCACCAGGAATTTGAAGGAACTACCGGAAGAGGCGCGGCAGGCTTACAAGGACATCAACGAGGTGATGCACCAGCAGACGGATCTGGTGGATATAGAAGTTAAGTTGACGCCGATGGGGGTGGTTAAGGGGTAGGGAATACAGATTCAAAGAAGCCCGGCGCTGAAGCATCGGTCTACGAATAAAGCAACCCCTCTAAAGAGGGCTAATGAGAAAGTCGAGCAGGGGGCAGTTACCGTCGAATTCTTCTGACGGAACCACTTCGTGGGGGATATCCGACCTACACGCATCTCGGGTGTCAGATGAGGACATCTGACACCACATTCAACGGAATGATCCATGATAGTCCAGTTAATGCTTGATCTCCAGAATTTCATGGTAGCTATTTTTTTATTAAGAGTCAAGAGAAATCTCAACGAGTGGACTTTTTGCTTGAATTCAGTTCTGGAATTAGCTATATTGCATCTCGTATTTAACGGGATCATAATATGTCAGAGAATTGTAAAGTAGGTGTATTCGGGGTAGGGCATCTGGGGAGCATCCATGCCCGACTGCTCAAAGAAATTCCATCGGCGGAGTTGAAGGGTGTCTTCGATCTGGATTCTGAAAAGTCTCAGAAATTAGCTGGTGAAGTATCGGTTCGATCATACGATAACGCCAGCGATCTCTTTGCTGATATCGACGTCGCTATCATAGCTGCTTCGACTAAAGCGCATTACGACCTGGCTCTGGCTGCAGTGGCTGAGGGTGTAAACCTGTTTATCGAAAAACCTCTGGCTGACACACCTGAAAAGGCGCGTGAAATTCAGCAAAAATGCGCCGACGCCAACTTGAAACTCGGTGTGGGGCACATTGAGCGTTTCAACCGTGCCGTTCGAGCTTTAGAGGGCATTAACATATCCCCTCGGTTCATCGAAGCGCATCGTCTGGCTGCTTTCACCATCCGCGGCGCGGACGTCGCGGTGATCCATGACCTGATGATCCACGATCTGGATTTAATCTTGCACTGGGTCAAATCCCCGGTTAAAAAGTTAGACGCTTCGGGGGTTGCGGTGATAAGCGATGCTCCTGACATTGCCAGCGCGAGGATCGCCTTCGAGAATGGCTGCGTTGCCAACGTAACCGCCAGCCGTATCTCCAGGAATAAAATGCGTAAAATGCGGCTATTCCAGGAGAATGCTTACTTAAGTCTTGACTTCATTGACGGTAAGGCTGAAGTTTACAGGCTGGCTGAGCCGGGTGAGACAGGCGCTCTGGCTTTGGAATTGGGTCAGATTGAGAAAGGGAGTAAACCTCGTATGATCGTGTATGAACAACCACGCGCGCCAGAGGCGAATGCTCTTAAAATGGAGCTCGAACTATACTTAAAGGCAGTAATCAGAGACGAGCCTGTCCCGGTTTCAGGTGAGGACGGTGTAAGGGCTCTCGAACTTGCTCAGGAGATCCTATCGCAAATCGAAAATTCTTAACATTCAGATACAAGTAATTAGCTCATTATGGACATCCGCCAAGTTTTTTTCAAGCTCAGAAGCTACACTCCGATTCCGCTGTTGATATTTCTGGTCATCACCTCACAGCCATCGCCGACTCCATATATGTGGGGTTTGTTAGCTATGGTTTGCGGCGAACTGATACGCATGTGGGGCGTCGCTCATGCAGGAGGTGCGACGAGAACACGCCAGGTGGGCGCTCCAACCCTGGTAACTTCCGGCCCGTTTGCGTATATGCGCAATCCGCTGTATATTGGCAACGCATTGATTTATGTCGGTGTGGTCTGTTTAGCAGGCGGTAAATTACTCTGGATCGCGATAGCACTGGGATTCTGCATCCTGCAATACGGGTTAATAGTATCGCTCGAAGAGGCGACACTGGTTAAACTATTCGGCGGCGAGTACGAATTTTACCGCAGAAGTGTGCCGCGTTGGTTACCTCGCTTGATTCCCTGGAGTTGGAGTATCCCCCGGAAACCTAACTGGAAGGATGCGTGGCGCAATGAAAAACACACCCGTTTAAACCTCATCGTAGCAAGCTCTATTTTTGCAATGATCGGTCTACTGTGATTCCTGAAATTTTTCCCCCAGATAACCAGATATTAATCATCGCAGGCGAAGTTTCCGGTGACTTGCACGCTGCAGGTCTGCTGCGCGAATTCAAACTTCTCCAGCCGGGGGTGCGCTTTTTCGGTGTGGGCGGTGAACGCATGAAAAACGAAGAGTGCGAACTTATCTACAACGTCGATGAGGTCGCCTTTCTCGGCCTGGTTGAAGTTGTCTCCCATCTTCCTTTTATTAGAAAGATGATGAAGCGGCTGCTGGCGGAGTGCGCAGAACGCAAACCGAAAGCCGTGGTTCTGGTCGATTACCCTGGATTCAATTTAAGGTTTGCTGAAAAGCTGCGCCGAATTCCGGGATTGGAGAAGACACCCATTCTTTATTACATCAGTCCGCAGGTATGGGCCTGGCATTCCTCAAGGATAAAGAAGATTGCCCGGCTGGTGACCCGCATGGCAGTTATCTTCGACTTCGAAGTTCCCCCTTACGAGGCTGTCGGATTGCAGACGGATTTCGTGGGACACCCTCTTCTGGAAGTAACCAAGCCAGCATTAAAACGGCAGGAGTTTTTGGAGCGGATAGGCGCTAATTCTGATCAGGTGATACTCGCCCTCCTCCCGGGCAGCAGGATTCAAGAGGTTAGCAGGCTGCTTCCGGTCTTTCTAAAGACGTTTGACCTACTCAAACGGAAGATACCCCATCTTACTGCCGTAGTAGGATGTTCACCTGCTCTCGATGAGGAACTATATCGGGAATTCATCGCTCGGGAGAAGCTCACCGAACAAGTAGCGCTATTTCGGAACAGAACGGTAGATTTACAAGCACATTGCGACCTCGCTCTGGTTGCATCGGGGACAGCCACTTTGGAAACGGCGATTTTAGGAACACCAATGGTTATGGCATACAGAGTTGCGCCTCTAACTTATTGGATAGGGCGAATGCTGGTAAAGATTCCCGATATTGCTCTGGTCAACGTGGTAGCAGGGAAGCGCATAGTGCCCGAATTCGTGCAAGGAGCAGCCACGCCTGAAAGGTTAGCGGCAGAGCTTACCGACCTCCTGCAGAATACCGAACGCCGAAGAGAGATGACGGCAAATCTCGCAGAGGTTAGGAAAAGGTTAGGCGAACCCGGAGCTTCAAAAAAGGTAGCGGCGATACTACAAGAGGTGATAGAGAACAGGGGGGAAAATGCCGCGTAAATCAAAAAAGTGGCTCTACCAGGTTCTGGAGGTTTTCGGACCCTGGATAATAAGATTACTTGGGTATACGTTGCGCGTCAAAAGAGTCAACGCCGCCGGTGTGGATAAACTATTTGCAGAGAAGCAGCCCTTTCTCTTATGCGTGTGGCACGGCAGAATGCTGGTTCCAATTTTCGTGCACAGGAACCAGGGGATAATCGCTATGATCAGCCAGCATGCCGATGGCGAAATGGTCATGCGAATTGTAAAAAAACTCGGCTACGGCGCGGTGCGAGGTTCATCCAAGAGGGGTGGCAAGGAGGCTTTCAGCGACCTTTTGGATCATTTAAGTAAAGGGAATGTCGGAGCTATGCTGCCGGATGGGCCGACAGGCCCTCGGCATCATCTGAAGAAGGGCACCCTCATGCTGGCTTCACAATCGGGAGTGCCGCTAGTTCCGATTACTTTCGCGGCAAAATCTTGCCGGCAGTTGAACAGTTGGGATCGTTTTCTGGTACCTCTCCCGTTCACTCGATGCGTGGTCTACTACGATGAGCCGATCCACGTTCCTGCCGATATTCCTGCGGAAGAGATCGAACCATGGCGCAAGAAAATAGAAGATGTAATGATAAATTTGGTAATAGCAGCAGAAAGGCATTTAGGAAGATCGGGTGAAGACGTCTGATTTCATATGGCGGATAGCTATTATTCTTCTGCAGCCTCTTTCACTCCTTTATGGTTGGGGCGTCAAGCTGCGCAATTTCGCTTACGATCGCAGAATCCTAAGAATCCAGAAGCTGACCCACCCTGTAATTTCAATCGGTAATACTACTGTCGGGGGCACCGGTAAAACGCCAGTGACGCTCAGCTTAGCCGAAATACTCTCGAAACCGCCATACAAACTCACGCCAGCCATATTATCGAGGGGATACCGCCGGAAAAGCAATGGGTATCAAATTGTCAGCCGGGGGAAAGGTCCAGTCTGCGATTGGCTAACTTCCGGAGATGAGGCACAAATTTACGCCAAGAGGTTGAGAAGAGTCCCGGTGGCTGTCGATGCGGATCGGGTTCGCGGCGGCAATAATCTGATCGATGAGTTCTCGCCGTCTGTAATCCTTTTAGACGATGCCTTTCAGCACAGGCGAATACACCGGGAGCTGGATATCGTTTTGCTGGATAGCAGTCGTCCTATCCAGAGCATGAGTCTTTTACCGGCAGGGGCAAATCGTGAACCTGCATCATCACTATATCGCGCAGACCTGATAGCGCTAACAAATTTTAGATCGGGTAACGAGCAAAGTGAAAGATGGTGGGACACTTGCATCGAAAAGCACGACATTAAGAAACTTTTAGCCTGTCGGACTCGCCCCGATAAATGCACTCTCCTTCGTAAAGAAAAAAGGATATCGATTGAATCCCTAAAGGGGAAGAAGCTCATCGCTTTTTGCGGTATAGGAAATCCTGGAGGGTTTTCCCACACACTGGAGGAGATAGGCGCCGATATCCCCTACCTAATCCGTTTTCGAGATCACCATCGTTACGAATCCAAGGATGTAGAAAAATTAGCGATGGCTTTGAACCGTTCCGGCGCCGATTATCTCATCACCACTGAAAAAGACGCGGTTAAGCTGAAAGGTCTTTTCGAAGCGTTACCCATTCTGGTGCTGGAGATAAAAATCGAATGGCTCAGAGGGTTTGAAAATCTGGAAAGAGAATTTATGAAGATTTTTGGTTGATCAGTTGAATACGAAATTACCAATATTCGTCGTATTACTATTTGTTCTCGGTGGTTCACCGAGTTCAATTTTTTCTCAGGTAGTCTTATCCGAGATAATGTTCGATGCTCCTGGATCGGAGTATTACGAAGAATTTATAGAGCTATACAACCTTTCGGAAACTGAAACGATCGATCTATGGGGTTATCAGATTGGCGATCAGACAGAGATCGATTCATTGATCGACAACGGTGAGGGGCTGCTTTTAGCACCATTAACCTATGCACTTATACTCGATCCCGGCTATACTGGGAATTCCAGCGTTTATGATGCCTTAATTCCACCGGAAGCTTTAGTCATTACTATTTCAGATAACGCATTCGGTACGTCCGGATTGCGAAACGATCCTCCCGATACGGTAATTTTACAGAATGCGACTGGATATATTTTGGCATATTTCGCTTACAGTTCCGGTAATGCCAACGGCTACTCCGAAGAAAAGGTCAGGCTAAGTGAGGGTGACGACACTTCCAATTGGCAAGACAGTGAATCGTTCCTGGGCACGCCGGGCTTCACCAACAGTGTACAACCAGAGGACAGCGACATAGGTATTGCAGAAATCACAACCGATCCTTCCACGCTACCCTACGGTTCACCATTGAACCTCAATATTCGTATAGAAAATCTGGGATTAACGGTATCACAGGGCTGCAATTTAATCATAGCTTTGGGAGAATGTCAATCTGGGTTACCGGATACCATCATTGCTGAAGAAAATGCCCATGCCATTCAGCCGGGTAGTTCAGTTGAGATAGCTAATTATTTTGAGAACTTCCCAGCAGGATCCCATGAGATCATTGCCTGGCATACTCTGGTCGATCAGAATCCTGCAAACGATACCCTTTCTTTGGTACTAAAAGGTGGTTATCCGCCGGGTTCTATAATAATCAATGAGATATTCCCGAGACCTCTTACCGATCAAACTGAATGGATCGAGCTTTACAACCGTTCTTCATTTGATATAGAGTTATTCGGTTTTAAAATCTCTGATGCTGACACAAGCTCCCCAACTGAAATTACTGATTCGTGCACTACCATAATCTCTAGTGAGTTCGCCTTGATCGCCCAGGATTCGAGCATTTTTAACCTGGTAATACCCTCTGATGTTACCACAATTGTCCTCAATAGTGAATGGCCGATTCTCAATAATGATGGCGACACTCCTACGATTTTTGATGCTGCGGGCGGACTGCAGGATGCAGTACCTTACACAGATTGGACGATACCTTCAGGTATTTCGCTGGAACGAGTTTATATCAATGGGGAGTCCGACGATCCTTCCAATTGGCAGCCTTCATATGATGAGAGCGGCGGCACTCCCGGGCGTGCAAACAGTTACGGAAGTCAAATAGAACCTTCATCGAAAGGAACGGTTTTATTCAATCCTGATCCCTTCGATCCTCAGAGGCACGGTAATTTGGAGATTGAAGTTACAATGCCACAGAAGGCGAATTCAGTGGCGATTAAGGTATTCGATTTGGCTGGCCGCAGCTTAAAACAGATATTCGATGGAAACATTCCTCCGTCTCCTCTGTTGTGGAATGGTCAAGATTCAGATAGCAGAATATTGCCGCCGGGTTTGTACATTATTTTTATTGAATTCAGAGATCAGTCCGGGGATCGGATACAGATAGTCAAAAAAACCCTCGTAATCGCAGGAAGATTATAATCATAAGAAGAAAAATAGAGAAAAAGCTGTTGACATGATATGCTTATTTTATTACATTAATTCGCAGTAGGCAAATTAAGAGTTAGGCAATCCTAACAGTTTAATTCTATTGAATTAACGAGGAGCCCCCGCCGGCCCCGGGGTGTTCCTTTTTTTTAATATAGTTTTTCCTTAAAGGAATAGCTGCTAAACAACAGTCGTTTGTGCACAAATTATCTACAAATTCTGCAAAATACTCCATTCAATAAGAACTATTAGAGAACAAAATCAAGGGAAAATAAAATGGCAAGAAAACGTGTGTTGATCATGGGCGCCGCAGGCCGTGATTTCCATAATTTTAACGTGGTATTCAGGGACAATGAGGATTACGAGGTAGTAGCCTTTACTGCAACTCAAATTCCTGACATTGAAGGGAGAAAATATCCTGCAGAATTGGCCGGTAAACTCTACCCGAATGGTATTCCCATTCATGCAGAGGAAGATCTTCCTGAGCTCATTGAAAAGCAGAAGGTCGATGAGGTCGTATTCTCTTATTCTGATGTTCCTCACGAGTACGTCATGCACCGCGCCTCTGAAGTTATCGTCACGGGCGCCAATTTCACGCTTCTCAGCGGACCTGGAACGATGGTGAAATCCAGCAAACCGGTCATTGCAATTTGCGCGGTACGAACCGGATCAGGGAAAAGCCAGACCACTCGCCGTGTCAGCGAGATTCTAAAAAGCGCCGGAAAGAAAGTCGCGGCTATCAGGCATCCAATGCCTTACGGCGACCTGGTGGCGCAGAAAATTCAGCGTTTTGAAAGCCTCGAAGATCTGGTAAAGCACGACTGCACCATCGAAGAAATGGAAGAGTATGAACCACACATCAAGGCTGGCAATATCGTTTATGCCGGCGTAGATTATGAAGCGATTCTCCGCCAGGCGGAGACTGAAGCAGATATTATTCTCTGGGATGGCGGGAATAACGACATGTCCTTTTATCAGCCTGATTTGCTGATCACAGTGGCTGATCCATTACGCCCCGGGCATGAAGTGTCATATCACCCGGGCGAAGCAAATCTGCTATCAGCCGACGTGGTGGTGATAAACAAGATAGATTCGGCGGATCCGGAAGACGTAACTGATTTACGCGACAGTATCAGGGAGCGAAATCCGAAGGCGATCATAGTTGAAGCAGCGAGCCCAATAGCAGTTGAAGACCCTGAGCTCATACGTGGCAAACGAGCTCTGGTGATCGAAGATGGTCCCACTCTCACGCATGGCGAAATGACCTATGGTGCGGGGATAGTAGCAGCTGAAAAATTCGGCGCTGAGGACGTAATCGATCCACGCGAATACACCGTTGGAACCATAACCGAGACGTTCGACAAATACCCTGACATCGGTCTTTTGCTCCCCGCGATGGGCTACGGTGAACAACAGATGAAAGATCTTGAGGAAACTATTTCCAGAGCTGACTGCGAAGTAGTTATTATCGGGACTCCCATCGACCTGCGCAGAATCATAAAAATTGACAAACCTTCTGTGCGCGTAACTTACAACTTGCAGGAGATAGGGCGACCTAATCTGCAGGACGTATTGGATCGTTTTTTAGAGAGTTAAGCGATGAAGCGCAAGGCAGTTGTGGCGTTGGGTGGCAACGCTATTGCCAGTCCAACTGGAAACAATTTCATCGAGAAGCAATTTTTGCAGACGCGCAAATCGATGTCGGGCATAATCGATTTAATCCACAAGGGTTACGATTTAGTAATAACTCACGGTAACGGTCCTCAGGTAGGTGAAGCACTGCTGCGTATGGAGCATTCGCTGGACATATCAATTCCGCGACCGCTTGGCGTTCTGGTGGCTGATACTCAAGGCGGCATAGGTTACATGATCGAACAGACCTTGCAGAATGGACTGCGCTGGCGAGGCATAGAGAAACAGGTTGTCACACTCATTACGCAAGTGGTAGTGGATCGAAACGACCCGGAATTGCAAAAGCCCACAAAGTTTATCGGCAGAGCTTATTCGAAGGCAGAGACAGAGACATTAGGCAAGGAACACGGCTGGGTTATTGGGGAGGACAAGAGGCGTGGCTATCGCAGGCTGGTTGGTTCACCCAAGCCGTTAACCATCACCAACAAGGAAGTAGTCCGCCGGTTGTTAGGGGACGGTTGTGTAGTGATCTGCGCCGGCGGTGGAGGCATCCCGGTATATGAGATGAAGAACGGCTTTTACGAAGGGGTCGACGCTGTAATCGACAAAGATCGCGCAGCAGCAGTCCTGGGCACTGACGTAAAAGCTCAGGACTTATTAATCTTAACCGATGTGGATAAGGTCTCTATTAATTTCGATACGCCGGAACAGGTTGATTTAGATCATTTAAGTATATCGGAGGCGAAGAAATACTTAGCTGAAGGGCATTTTCCGCCTGGCAGCATGGGCCCCAAGATCGAAGGAGCAATCCAATTTTTAGAAGCCGGTGGCGAGCGTGCGCTCATAGCTTCGGTTGAGAATGTAGTTGACTCGGTCTATGAAGAGAATGGAACGTGGATCACAAAAGATTAAGCAGATAGAGTTAAGATTATTACCTTAATGAAATAATTGGGCATTATGAAAATTCATGAATACCAGGGGAAAGAAGTTTTAAAGAAATATCAGGTGCCGGTGCCAGAGGGCTTTGTGGCATTCGCCGCGGATGAGGCAGTCAAAGTTTATAACGAACTCGGCGGTGGAATTTGCGCAGTGAAATCGCAAATACACGCCGGTGGCCGCGGCAAAGGCACACTTTATGGCCCAACCACCGGAAAAATCATCATGGAAGGCGGCGTTAAGATCGCAAAAAGTGAAGGAGAAGTTAGAGAATACGCCGATAATATTTTAGGCAACCTGTTGATAACGCATCAAACCGGCGCAGCGGGGAGAGTCGTAAAACGAGTTTTGATAGAAAAGGGCTGCAAAATCGCCCGGGAACTTTACGCGGGTATCGTACTCGACCGGGAACGCAGCATGGATGCCTTCATGGTTTCCACCGAAGGGGGTATGGAGATCGAGAAGGTGGCTGCGGAAACGCCGGAGAAGATAGTAAAGGTTCACATCGATCCCGGTACGGGACTGCGGCCATATCAGGCATCAAAGTTAGCTTTTGCTCTGGGTTTGACGGGCAATCAGCACAAGTCGGCTATGAAGTTTTTCAGGGCACTTTACAAAGCCTATCAGGAAACGGACGCGTCTCTGGCAGAGATCAATCCCCTAGTGATCACGGAGGATGGTGAGGTCATCGCTCTCGACGCCAAGATTAACTTCGATGACAATGCTCTCTTCAGACATAAAGACATCCTGGAGTTCCGCGACCTGGACGAAGAGGAACCTGCGGAGATAGAAGCATCGAAGTACGATCTAAACTACATTAAGCTGGACGGTAACGTAGGCTGTATGGTCAACGGAGCCGGCCTGGCGATGGCTACCATGGATCTGATAAAGCTGGCTGGTGGAGAACCGGCGAACTTTTTGGACGTAGGTGGCGCGGCATCGGCGGAAACGGTGGAGAACGGTTTCCGCATTATTCTGACCGATCCCAACGTCAAAGCTATAATGATCAACATTTTCGGCGGTATCGTGCGCTGTGATAGAGTTGCTGAAGGCGTAGTGGAAGCAGTCAAGGCATTGGATGGCGTCAGCGTACCGGTTATTATACGACTGGCGGGGACGAACGCGGAGAAGGCCGGCGAAATTCTGCAGGCTTCCGGATTGAACTTTCTGGTGGCGAAGGATTTTCAGGACGCGGCGCAGAAAGTTACGGAAGCGGTCAGTAATTAGGGATCAACGATAACTAAATATATAAGACGAGAACCATGAGTATATTAGTCAATAAAGATTCCCGAGTTGTCATCCAGGGATTTACCGGCAGCGAGGGGACATTTCACGCTGAGCAGATGATAGATTATGGCACCGTTGTAGTTGGAGGCGTCACGCCCGGGAAGGGCGGTCAGCGGCATTTGGACAGACCAGTATTCAACACTGTTTCTGAGGCAGTTGAAAAAGAAGGGGCGAACGTTTCGATCATTTTTGTTCCTCCACCGTTTGCCGGGGACGCCATCATGGAAGCGGCGGATGCAGGCATCGGGTTGGTCGTTTGCATTACTGAAGGGATACCCACTCGTGACATGTTGACGGCGTATCACTTTTTAAAGAAGACGAACACGAGGTTGGTCGGCCCCAATTGTCCCGGCGTAATCACACCGGGTGAGGCCAAAGTGGGTATAATGCCTGGCTTCATTCATCAGCCCGGGCGAATTGGTCTGATATCACGGTCGGGGACCCTGACTTACGAAGCCGTAGGGCAATTGACCGCACTGGGATTGGGACAATCCACCGCTATCGGCATCGGCGGTGATCCGGTCATCGGCTCCACGTTTTTAGATCTGTTGAAACTTTTCAATGAAGATCCCGATACAGATGCGGTGGTTTTGATCGGAGAGATAGGCGGATCGGCTGAAGAGACAGCAGCGGCCTA
>CBDUWK010000011.1:0-14799 GCA_965370905.1 uncultured bacterium
TGGTGTTCCTGCATGGCCTGAAGGAGCGCTGCCTGCGTTTTGGGTGGAGTTCTATTGATCTCATCGGCTAAAACGATGTTGGCGAAAACAGGGCCGCGAACGAACTTAAAAGCTTTACCACCGGTGGAACGATCCTCCTCAATGATTTCTGTACCGGTTATGTCTGAGGGCATGAGATCAGGCGTGAATTGAATGCGGGAGAAGGATAGTTCCAGGCACTCCCCGAGGGTACTTATCATAAGTGTTTTTGCCAATCCCGGCACTCCGATAAGCAGGCAGTGTCCTCTTGAGAGTAAGCCTATCAAAAGCCCTTCAAGAACCTGTTTCTGACCAATTATTACCTTCTCCAGTTCATTCTCGATCTTCTGGCGAGCGTCCTGCAGTTTATCTAATATTTCAACATCGTTCGGCATAGTCTCCTCGTAAATTTTGCGCGGCAGTTAAAAGGTATATTTAATTTAAGTTAAAAAGTTAGCAAATGTTCCGTATATTGTCAATTAATTCTCTTGTTTTCTCCCCAAAAGGTGCGTAGATTTTCTTTTTATTGGAAATACAACAAGGCTATCAATGGCACAAGTTAGACTTAAAGACATGGATTTGGGCGAACTCCAGGATTTAATGACGACCTGGGGCGAGAAACGATTTCATGGAAAGCAGATTTTTTCGTCCCTTTTCAAACGGGGTGTAAACCAAATTGACCAGATGACAGATCTACCCCAAACTTTGCGAGAGCAATTAAAAATCTGCGAATCGCTGGAACTGCTGACTCCGTTCACACAGAAACAATCAAACGATGGTACCATCAAAGTACTCTTCAAGCTAAAGGACAACGCCAAAATAGAATCCGTCTATATGCCGGATGAACATCACGCTACCGTTTGTCTTTCGACCCAGGTCGGCTGCCCCTTAGCCTGCACTTTTTGTGCCACCGGGAAGATGGGGTTCAAGCGCAACTTAACTTCAGGTGAAATCGTTGACCAAGTGGTGCATTTTCGCAGGATGAGTAGCGATTCGATCATACGGAATCTCGTTTTCATGGGAATGGGAGAGCCCCTTTTAAACTATGATAGCTTAGTCAAAGCCATCATAATCCTGTCATCGGAGCACGGACCGGCAATTTCCCAGAGGCGTATGACAGTTTCGACGGCCGGGGTTGTTCCTGGCATCGAACAGCTGGCTCATGAAGGACTAAAGGTGAAGCTGGCGGTTTCGTTGAATGCTTCGACTAACGATCTGCGAGATCAGTTGATGCCTATTAATAAAAGATACCCTATAGAAACTGTAATCGACGCGGCAATACATTTTCAGCAGTTGAACGGTTTCCGCATCACTTTCGAATACGCCCTAATGCCAGGCATTAACGATACACCACAGATGATACGAACGTTGCGAGAGTGGTTGGTACGCGTGCCCAGCAAGTTGAACCTCATTCCCCTAAATCCCATCGACAGAAGAAAGAGAAAGCCGGCCGATTGGGATGCCATTTTCGACCGGTTCTATGAAGTCTTTGAAAAGGAAAAGATTACTTTAACTCTGCGCCGCAGCAGGGGCGTAGAGATTCTAGCGGCGTGCGGACAACTGGCGGGGGAATCGTCTTAATTTATATCTTTGCTGCAGCCACAAGCCGGGAGCTAGTATTGTTAACATAGTGCAATGACTCGGTGCTGGTAATATTTCGGCAACGAAGGTCCTTCTTTTTCGTTATTAACAATGTAAATGGCCTCATTCTCCTTAAACAAATCTAAGTCTACATTGCCTCGAATGCGCCACTCTTTTTCGCGACGCCAATCCTGTTTTCCCGACCCAGCCAGTTGGAAAAAAGGTTTATCCTCCTCAGAGAGCGACTCGAAATCATTAAGATCTCCATAGATTACGGGTTTAGCTCCGAGTTCTATCAATTTCGACTTTTTAAGTGCAATACCGTACGGTTCAAACGTCCAGCGACGCAATCCTGACCGCCAACGTATCAATTCATGGAGTTCACCTGGTGGCTTTTGGGTGAAGGGCACTACTTCGTATTTACCGCGTATGAGCCGTCCTGAGCAGCGAATGCATCCATCCTTCAGAATTTTTAATAATGTCGCTAACCCTCCCTCATTAACATCCTTGGATATGGACCGTTCAAAGTGCTCGGCTTTGGTTTCATCAGGCCAGGGGCCGATACAAGACCTGGTCCAGTGGATCAGATAGTCTTCAGATTCATACCAATCGGGAAGATGAACCTGACGAGGAGCTAATGGTTTTCTGACAGGTTTAGTTTTTTCATGCCCTATTCTAAAATCATGGAAGACGTCATCAGCGTCTAAATCTGATTGACTTAAATACGAATCCATGTTTCCTTTTGGTCTCACACTGATGGGAACATAGCGCTGGCTAAGCGCCATGATCCAGGTATCGCGCAGGGCGTTAGTCTCAGCTTTATGACGATGTTTTTTCAATAGCAAAGGTCGCAAAGCCAAAGTTGTTCTGTCATCCAAGCCCAGATCCATGATTGCTCTGGTACGTGATATTTTAAAATTCTGGGCGCTTCCACCGGGGAACACCAGTATGATTGGAAAACCGAGCCTGGCTCCTGCCCAGGAAAGAAAATCCCACGATGTCGTGCCAAGACTCGTAACGAGCGCTGTGGAATTCGGGTCACAAGAATGCAGCGCTTTCAGGGTTTTCTGAATCCAATCACATTGATTATTCAGGCGTGGTGATTGACGTGAATTTAGTATGGTGAAGCGACTGGATTCTAATAGTTCTGTAGAACCTAAACAGACCACTGGTGAAGATTCGGGGAGAAAAAAAGGATGGGGGATTTCAGCGGGGAAATCTTTGCGATCGATGCAGATTAGAAGATCAGACATAATATATTCCTAAAGGAAAACCACTCCCCTATTGGTAAAATGAGAAGTGGCTTTTTGTGGAGACGGCGGGAATGCGCCATAGGCGCACAAGTCGAACTTCACCCGCCTCTGGCGGGCCGCGTCCTTTGTTCTAATTCATCAAGCCAGGAACGACCCTGACCAGATTTTAAGAACTTCTCCCTATTTCGAGCGCTCTTGTAGTCCGGGTATTCTTCAGTGAGGAGAACGTCAAATTTACCAAGTATATGTCCTCCTTTGGTACTCTTATTTCGGTGTTCCGTAAGCCGTCGTTCTAAATTGTTGGTTATACCAACATATCTCTTATCGCTTTCACCCTTTAGTACATATAAGATAATCAACGAAACACACAAGTAAAAAACAGTCGTGGAGACGGCGGGAATGCGCCATCGGCGCACAAGTCGAACCCGCATAAGTTTACAGGTCAGCCTTATTACCCGTATTTTGATAGTGGAGACGGCGGGAATCGAACCCGCGTCCGAAATAGTGACTGAAGGACCCGCTACAGGCTTAGTCGGTGTTTAAGTCTCGCTTTCTCTCCAATCCACCGACAGATAAGAAAGAAAGCCAGCCTCAGAAGTTCTCACGAAAGGCATTGAGGCGCTGCTTTTCGCCAGCCCATCGGAATGTCGCCTGCATCCCGGCCAGATGGGCAAAAGCCAGGGCAGACGCAGCCGCTTGTTTTTAAGCAGCTAAGGCATAGCCGTTATTATCGGCATTTGTGAATTTAGCGAGTTTATACGGGGTCACGCCATCCCCGACCTGCTAGTCCAACTTCCTCCTATCCCGTCGAAACCAAGTCGTCCCCATTGGTTAAACTTGATTTATCAATATACGAAGAAATTTGAGAAAAAGCAAGTATTCTATGCAACGATTAGAGGTTTATAATATGCTTTCTATGAAGTTCATTTTGGAAGAATTTCATCAACGATAAATCTGTTGGTCTGGTAAATTGTCATATTGCGATCAAGATATTACATAAAACACAGAAATATCAGTTTTCTTTCTGTATTAAAAAGTACTTGACTTTAGTTAACAATTTACTTATATTAATATAGAGTAAAAACTCAAGTCGTGGTGACAGTCTTCTGGAATTATCTTAGTCGGGGATGCTATGGATTTCGCTGCTTTTCAGGGAATGTCACTTTTTTATGCCTTTTTCGCGATTTATTGTATACAAACCTCTTAAAACCTGAACGTAACTGAAAGGAAAACTGATGACTGCAACTCGCAATCTTTTTTTAACCATAGCAGGATGCTGTTTGCTGCTGGCGGTGCTCACCCCGCAAATCCTCTATTCAGCAGACAGAACTGTGCTTTTAGAATCATTAGTAGTGCATTGGTGACCTACTTGTCTACAGGTTGAGCCAATTACCTACAACCTGGCGGGTCAGGCTGGCCCTGAGCAATTAGCTCTAATTGAATATCACGACAGTTATGGCGACCCATTCGGCACACCGGAAACTGTCGCACGTTTTAACTATTACAATCCAACGTACTACGGGACAACCTACTGGGACGGCTGGGACATGTATTTTGGCACAAGCCAATATACGATGCAGGACAAACTCAATACCCATCTGACTATCCCAGCATCTTTAATCATGAGTAATACCGGTTGGATTGGTAGCTCTTCAGGTCAGATCACAACACACATTGAGATTGAAAGCGTAGAGTATAATTCTGTGAAGCTACGTTTTGCTCTAATTGAGCATAATCTCTCTTATCAGGGTGTCCCTTACAACTATGTCTGCCGTGACCTACTTCCTGAAGAAACACTAAACATAACTTCACCCGGGCAGACGTTCGACATAAATCGAACATTCTCGGTTTCGGGTGGATGGAATTCGGCTAACATGGACATAGTGACCTTTGTCCAATATGATGGCAACAAGAATATCTTACAGGCTTGTATGGGGATGGATTCACCGCCATCTGATTTCACGGTAACGTTGACCTACAACTACGGATCTCCAGTACCGGCTTACGGCGGCACCATTAACTTCGACGTTTTCCTGCAGAACAACGAAGTCAACCCGGTCAGTTTCGATCTCTGGATTGAGATTCCTCCACAGGTAACTCCACCGGGAGTTCCCAACCGCAGTTTGACTTTCCCTGCTGGTTTCTCCATCACTCGCCCCGATATGGACTGGCCGATACCTGCCAACTGGCCTGCAGGCAATTACAGTATGGTCTGGAATGTCGGCGATCTATCTACACAGACAGCCTGGGCTACGGACAGCTTCCCCTTCGTCAAGTCCGCCGATGATGACGGCAGCGGCTACGCACTCTGGGAGATTGAAGGCGATCCCTTAGATCAGCTATTCGACGATCTCGACCTGGGCGGAACTGTAACTGCTGCAGAATTCGCCTTGTTGGGTTGTTATCCCAATCCGTTCAATCCATCAACAACTATCAGCTACACGCTGCCGGAAGCTGGTAAGGTGCTTCTTTCGGTGTACGATGTGAACGGACGATTGGTAAGCAGCCTCGTGGATGGCTACCGCGAAACGGGCACTCACGAAGCAACCTTCGATGCTTCCAACCTGCCTTCAGGGATTTACATTTACCGTCTCACTGCGGGTGAATTTAACGCTACAGGTAAGATGGTGCTTACGAAGTAAAAAGAATTCAGAATACAGAAGACAGGAGACAGAATAGGGCGATCCCGGTCAGCCGGGATCGCCCTATGTTTGATTAGTGAGGTAGCTATATTTAAAATGACTTCATTTGGCCACTTTTGAATAGCCCAAATAAAAAGACAACACAGGGTACTGGCAAGAACCACCAAATTACACTCGACCTATTTGGCAGGATTAAATCAATTAAGATAAATAGTAAGAATAATCCCCCCGACACACGTAACCAAATGTTAGATTCAAACATCGCACTTACGACACTAATTCTCCCTCCTCTGGTGAAAAATGGCTTTACAGTAAACAATAGAATAAGGGCATAAACTAATAATAATCCTAATAATCCTTTCATATTTCTTCCTCACATTACTTTAGGTGATAGTACTCGCCAGAGACCTATAACATAGCAAATCAGGGGTGCAAGGTATCGTATCACCACTTCGAAGCCTTCCATTCTGGGTAGCAGTAAAAAACTGATCAGATAGACGATACCAGCAATGCGAAACCAATGATCATAAATAACAACTGGACGTGTACTGGTCGGACGAGCGCGAGACCAGAAAATAGGGCTGCCTGAAGCTGTTAGCCAGATGGAGTATATAAATCCTGCAAAACCCAACATGAATACCTCCTATTATTGGATCTCGGTCTCGTTTCAGAGTTGTAAGTTTTCTGTGAACCAATGCCCTCCACCATCGGGGTCAGGGACGACCCCGATTACGGACTTTTTGGTTATTTGTCTTAAGTCTTGAATTACCCCCTTAATTCCATCCTGATCGCTTCTTCCGGGCAGACGTCCACGCAAACACCGCAGCCGTAGCATTCATCGCTTATTATAGTCAGCTCTTCCCCATTCCACGGGCGGGCTTTAAAATAGCAGAACTCTTCGCAGGTGCCGCAATGGTTGCAGAGATCCATATCGGTAACTTCGATGTAAATTCCCTGGTTGCAGGGGCTGTGCTCTTCGGTGGCGAAATAGTCGCAGCAGCATTCACAGCAGAAGCAGGCGCCGTAGGTATGCAACATGTCATCCTCGGCGCGGAATGGTCGAGGCACCAGGTGATCTTTCCTGGCAGTATCGAGAAGTTGTAGAACCTCTTCCCTGCTCACCTTGCGTCTGTTCTGTCCCGGTGAAACTTTCTCATCGCTAAATTGCAGACAGCGGAAGATTCCCGTTACCTTGCACGGTCCTCGTATCTCTTCACAATCGCAATCTGAGATCCAGAAATCTTTGCGCTCAGCTACCATCTGCCGCATTTCATCGAGAGTGCAGACGTAGTGAAATTGCAGTTCTTCCGTCATTACGGTATTAGAATTTATACTTATACTCGAAAGTAATTTCCTGTGTGAGATATAGCCTAAGTTGTCCATTCCGCTCTTAACACAGAATCCAAGTGTTACATTAATAAGGAGATGGATTCCTGCCTTCGCAGGAATGACAGGGAGGCGAATCGGAAATAATTTTCAAAACCAACATAAAACCCCACACCCGGCTCCACCTGCTGCCCGACTGTGGGGTAAAAATAATCCACTGACCATTTCCTTCTAATTCACTATCCGCATTTAGTCCAACTGCAGGAACGGCAGATCAGACAGCCCTCCTCGTGTTCAACTCTCCCGCCGCAATCAGGACACTGGTCAGGTATTTCAATCAGATTGGTGTCTTTCTCGACCACCTTTTGAATGACCTTTTTCCTTATTTTTTCTTTTCCGTTCGCATCACTCCGCTGGATGTAACGTTCCATCGCTTTAGCGATAGCGTCAGGGCTGGAAGTAATTAAGGTGCCGTTTTCCCATACCGGATTGGGTCCTGATATCCCTTTCAGGTGCTTGATGATTTCTTTAGCGCTGATGCCAGATCTGAGGCTCAAAGAGATGAGACGGGATATCGCCTCAGCCTGCGCGGCCATGTTGCCGCCAGCTTTGCCAATAGAGGTAAACACTTCGCAGAGGCCGTATTCGTCTTCATTTATGGTTATGTATATGGCACCATCCCCGGTGTTGACTCTTTCAGTCATACCATGAGTTACAGCCGGTCTCTTGCGGGGACTCAGACTCGGTCGCACGTCATTACCGTTTCCTTTCTCAGCGACGGCTTTGCCCTTATGCATTACCTGTTCCTGACGCGATCCATCGCGATATACCGTCAGACCCTTGCAGCCGAGATCATATGCGAGCATATAGGCTTTTTTGACGTCCGATGAAGTGGCATTGTGTGGAAAATTAATGGTCTTGGAAACGGCGTTGTCAGTATATTTCTGGAAGGCAGCCTGCATGCGTACATGCCATTCAGGGGCGATCTCATGCGAAGTAACGAACACCTTACTGAGCTGTTCCGGCACTTCACTGACTTCCTCCAGAGAAGAACACTCTTCGATCTTTTCGATTAACTCACGGCTGAGAATACCTGCCCGGTCGAGGGCTTTCTCGAAATGCTTATTGGTATAGAGAAGATCCTGCTTGTCCATCACGCGCTTAACATATGCCAGGCTGAAAGCCGGCTCGACGCCACCTGAACAGTCTGCGATCATGGAAAGGGTTCCTGTCGGCGCAATGGTGGTTACAGTGGCGTTGCGCATAGGAGAATCGTAGATCGATTTATCGTAGTTGGGGAAAGTGCCCCGCGCTTGGGCCAATTCATGTGAGGTTCGATGCGAAGTTTTCTGGACAAAAGTCATTATCTGCTCGCCGAGCTTGATCCCTTCGGCGGAATTATAAGGAACGTCCAGCTGAAAGAGGAGATCGGAGAATCCCATAACACCCAGACCTATCTTTCTGTTGGCTCGGGTCATCTCTTCAATTTGTGGTAGAGGGTACTTGTTGACTTCGATTACGTCATCCAGAAAACGCACCGAAAGCTTGATCACCTGTTCCAATTTGTCCCAATCTATCCGATCGTCCTTTACCATATGATCGAGGTTGATCGACCCCAGATTGCACGATTCATAGGGCAATAACGGCTGTTCGCCACAAGGATTAGTCGACTCGATCATCCCCACTTTGGGGGTAGGATTGCTGCGGTTGACCTGGTCGAGAAAGACTATTCCGGGTTCACCGTTACTCCAGGCATTTTCAACGATATTATCGAAAAATTTCGTAGCGACGATCTCATTAGCTACCTCACCGTTGCGGGGATCTCTAAGCTCGAACCTGGAGCGGTTCTTCACCGCGTCCATGAACTCGTCCGTTACCGCTACCGATATATTGAAATTGTTGAGCGCGTGCTCGCCTTTTTTGCAATCAATGAAGTGCTCGATGTCGGGGTGGTCAACGCGCAAGATTGCCATGTTGGCTCCACGCCTGGTGCCGCCCTGTTTGACGGTTTCGGTTGCGGCGTTAAACACCGACATAAATGAGACCGGACCTGAAGCGGTGCCAGCAGTCGATTTGACCATGCTCTTCCGGGGGCGGAGACTGGAAAAGGAAAATCCTGTGCCTCCACCACTTTTATGTATCAGCGCGGTAAATTTTATGGCATCGAAGATACCTTCCATGCTGTCTTCCACCGGGAGGACGAAACAGGCAGAAAGTTGGCCTAAATCTCTACCCGCATTCATCAGTGTCGGCGAATTGGGGAGGAAATCGAGCGAAGCCATCATGTGGTAAAATTCCTCCTCCACTTCTCCTATTTCCGCTGAAGTGATATCCGGATAAAATATCTTCTCGGCGGAAGCGATATGTTTAGCAACGCGGCGAAACATCTGCTCTGGTGTTTCAGCCACCTTTCCTTCCTCATCTTTGGCGAGATACCTGCGTTCCAGAACCGCGAGGCTGTTCTGACTGTATCGATATTCTTCAGTCCTTTCCGTTCGGGGAAGTTCTATCTTTGTTTTGCCGTTACCATTATCCCGCTTTGGAATGGCTGATGATTCAGTGAACAGATCTGATGATTTTTCGACAACTGATTGGGTCTTAGCGAGCATATTAATCCCATTTATTAGTTATACAGATTTAGAGGCGAGCGTAAATTTAATACTTATTCAAGCAGATGTCAAGCATTTTATTAACACAATCTATTGGTTATTGAACATACGTGCACACTATATTATGTTGTATTGATCATAATATTTTATTGAAGTTATTAAGAAAATCAGGAAGTTATGTACTGATCAGGGAAGATATATTGTGTCAGAGCAGTTTCGGGAGAATCTCACCAGCTTTAGTGTGCATCACCCAATCCGCTATTTCATCCAGGGGAGTCGGTTCATCATTAATTATGGCCAGCCGGGCTCCAGATTGTTTCGCTGCCATAGGAACATGAGACGCCGGGTAAACGACCAGAGAGCTGCCGATCATGAGCAGCAACGACGCCTGCCGGGCGTATTCGAAAGCCTCTTCCAGAGTGCCCGCAGGCAGCATCTCGCCGAAGAAGACTACGTCGGGTCTCAATATTCCTTCGCATGCATCACAGAGGGGAGGCAGGTTTATCTCCAAGGCTTTTTCTGCCTCTTCTAGGTTAAATGGCTTACGGCATTTCATGCAATAGAAACTTCTGGTGGTTCCATGCAATTCGATAACTGACTTAGAACCGGCAGCTTGATGGAGACCGTCTATGTTCTGAGTAATAACTGAGTCAAGGTATCCGGCCTCCTCCAGCTTAGCTAAGGTGAGGTGCGCCGGGTTCGGCTTAGCATCATGAATTAGGGGACCGCGCGTATCCCGGTAAAAAGACCAGTAGTAGGAAGGATCTGTGTTGAAATAGTCTATGGAGGCGTACTTGGAGGGATCGTACTTGGTCCAGAACCCTCCGGTACCGCGGTAGGTGGGAATGCCCGATTCGGCGGACACGCCTGCGCCGGTAAAAGCGACTACTCCTCCCTGCTCTATGGCAGATTTAAGGCTTAGAATCTGTTTTTCCATGACTTAAATATATTGAGAAAGGCAATGTTTTTCTTAAGGAGAGTATAGCATTTAAGAGAATACGTAGCAAGGGATTTTTAGAGGGATGTGGTTTGGAATGTTGCTTTTTCTGTTCATGATTGTCTCGATTATGATTGACTTTGACGATTGCAAATTGTATTTTATTGGTTTAATATAATTCAGCGGATGGAAGCAGATTGGCAAATAAGCTAAAAATAGGTGTTGCGCTGGGTGGCGGGGGCGCTCGAGGCTTCTCGCATGTGGGCGTACTCAAGGTATTGGAAGAAGCCGGCATCGTCCCGGATGTAATCGTGGGGACGAGCATGGGCGCGGTAGTGGGCGCGCTCTACGCTCAATTCGGAAGAATCCAAAAGGTAGTTGAAAGACTGCAGCGGCTCTCTGAGGAACGGGGAACGGAAGCGAAGGGTATCAATATATTTTCCCATAATCAGCAGGGCGACAACTTTTTCGATCATGTCATCCAGAAGATAAAGGAGCGAGTGGTAATCAACCTTTCGTTTTCCAAGAAATCACTTTTCCCTGCTTCGCAGCTAGAAACTTCGATCTCAGAATTACTGGACGATCTGCGCGTTGAAGATCTGTCCATTAAATTCGCGGCGATGGCGTCGGATCTGAATACCGGTGAAGGAGTGCTCCTGCAGGAGGGATCGCTACGCAAGGCGGTGCTGGCCAGTTCTTCACTGCCCGGTTTCTTCCCTCCGGTGGAATGGAACGATTACTTATTAATAGATGGCGAAGCGACCGACCTGATACCGGCTAACGGCTGCCGCACCCTGGGCGCTGATTTCGTGATCGCAGTGGACGTGCGGCGCGGCATTGAACATCACCCGGAAATGCGGCATACGCTGGACGTTTTCCTGCGTTCGGTGCGAATTACTGGGTGCCGCTATGCCGATAGCAGCCTGAAACATGCCGATTTTGTATTTCACCCGGTTTCTGACGACGTGCAGTGGTCGGAATTCGACAAGATGGCGGAACTTGTTAAGGCGGGAGAACAGGAAGCTCACTCCCGGCTGCCAGAACTGCAGAGGATGCTTAAGGAAGCGGAAAGAAATTCAGAAGATATTTTCTTCTTAAAATGGATTAGGAAGTTACTGAGCCACACAAGTGAGAGATGAGGACATTGAGGTAATTATGCCATTAACAATAGATAACACGAAATTGTTTCTGTGGATCTGCCTTGCGGCGATATTTATAATCGCCGGGCAGGCATCTGCACAAATAAACTACGGTCTGGATGCCCTGGAGCAGGTGGAAGACTGGCCGTTATACAGGCAGGGTGTAAAGGCACAGCAGATATCCAGCAGCGATCCTTTAGGCGGCGATGTTGACGGCAGCGGTTTTCTCTACGTCGAGGGATCGGAAGTGGTCATATTCGATCAGGAAGGGCCGGGATGCGTCTACAGAATCTGGATACGCCACACTCAATCAACTCCCGAGCGAATTATCAAATTCTATTTTGATAATGAATCTGTACCGAGAATTGCTACCACCATTCAGGATATTTTCTCCGGGCAGCACTTCCCCCTGCTGGCGCCGCTGGTGGGAAATGCGAACGTTTCATCGGGAGGATATTATTGTTACTACCCTCTGCCATTCGCTCGTCACCTCAAAGTCACATTCGAAGGTGGCCTCGAAGCCCACCAGATTACGTATCATCATTATCCCGCCGGCACCGAGATCACATCGTATACAGGTGAAGAAGACCCTGCAACCGTAGTCGCGCAGTGGCAGAATACCGGTTCCGATCCAAAAGATCCCACGGGTAATATTTCAGAAAGCGGTATGATTACTATCAATCCAGCGCAAACTGAGACGGTTTTCTCATATTCCGGGGGTGGAAGTATCACCGGATTCCAATTCACTCCGACTCCCAACATCTTAAGTATCTTAGAGAGTCTTATATTACAGTTTTATTGGGACGATAGCAGCATACCCCAGGTGGAATGCACCTTCGGCAGCTTTTTCGGCAGTTCCCTGGGACCGGCACAGGTGGACGGACTGCCCGTTGGTATAGATGGCAATACTTACTATTGCTACTTCCCCATGCCCTTCTGGGATAGCGCTCGACTTGAGGTTTACAATTCTTCAATCAATGCGTCTGTTGACCTCACCTTTGAATTAACCTACAAGACAGACCTTTACGAGGATGAAAGCGGTTACTTCTGCGTTTCACAGAGAAGCTTTGTGGAGGCCACATATGGTCAGGATATGGTTTTCGCAGAAATGGGCGGACATGGACAACTGGCGGGCGCGCTGGTGACATTAATCGCTTCGACCGGGCAGGGAGCATTTCACGGAGATATGCGTTGTTACCTCGACGGTCAGGCTATGCCTATCATTCAGGGAACTGATTTCGATGGCGATTTTAATGTTGGGGATTATTTTCAAAGCGGCCCTTTTACGCTGCCGATGCATGGAGTTCCTGTGGTGCAGATAGCTGGCGAGCGCAGGGTTTGTGCTTATAGGTACTTTTTAGGCGATCTATTACCGTTCAGCAGTTCCATTATTCTGAGCGCAGAACACGGTCATAGCAATAAGGTTGACCTGGTGTATTCATCTGTAATATATTCATATTCAAGACCGGAAATCGCGCTTATACTCACAGATCAGATAGATATCGGCAACGAAGATGATGAGGCTCTACATAATTATAATGTATCAAGTAGTTTGAATCCGGAAACTCACTACTATGCTTACCCGGGAGTGTATGACAACCAATATTTTTTCGATGATGGTCGGACGCATTATGGCACTTCGACTTTTACCGTTTCAGTTAATCTGGATAACCAGGGAGTTCGACTTGTCCGCCGCAGAGACGCTTCGGTATTTCCCCAGAATGCCATAGTTTACGTTGATGGAGACAGTGTTGGAATATGGTGGGATGGCGATTACAATTTCTTCAAAAGGTGGAGTGATTCAGTCTATGAAATTCCGGCGCAATTTACACAAGGAGCTTTGGAAATTGAAGTATCAATAGAGACCCGTGATGGTTTCAGCTGGACGGAATATTATTACCAGGTATATTCACATATACCACCCATAATTGATACTACGCCCCCAGGACAAGTTACCGGTTTGGAGGTTATGCCTAAAGATGCTGGATCTCAGATGCAATTGGAATGGAATACAGCCACAGATGAAACGGGAATTTCAAAATATCGAATCTACCGTACTACTTCTCATGGGGTACAACAGATAGAAGAGAATCTTATCAATGAAACACCTTTAATCGATTTTATCGATCGGGTTTTACAACCAGGTACTTATTATTACTATCGTGTAAGTGCTGTGGATTTTGCAGGCAATGAAGGTGAAGCATCTGTGGAGATAGAACAGCGAACCTCATCCAATTTTTTACTTGAAGGCGAATGGTTTGTGGGTGATCCGATAACCTCAGGAGATTCTTTAACCATAGAGAACATGACGTCTTTCGGGGAAAATTGGAGCAACCACCATATGCTGAAGTATCATGCAAACGCGGAAATGGACTCTATATTACTATCGTGGACTATAGCAGAATCTGACACCTACGACGTATCCGGATATTTCACAAAAGGTCCGGGATATGGTATTTTCAATCTTCAAATCGATGGGACACCTCTCGGAGCATCTTACGATCTTTATTCGATAATAACCAGTCGAAGCCCACAAGTTGAATTCGGCACTATTTACCTGGAAGAAGGCGAGCACGAGTTTCTTTTCAAAGTTGTAGGGAAACATTCCCAAAGTTCGGATTACAATCTCGGAATCGACAACCTGCTCTTGACCTCGCACTACTTACTACCAGTTCAAGATGAAGGCTCGCTTGCAACCCCATTCAGTTTCCAATTGGTACAAAACTATCCCAATCCTTTCAACTCAACTACCAGGTTGGAATTCAGCCTTCCCAAAATCAGTTTCACAGACTTATCGATTTATGATCTGCTTGGTCGCAGGGTTGATAATCTCATGAGTAAACGAATGAAACCTGGCAACTACGTGATCGAGTGGCAGGCGAGGGATATGGGTTCCGGGATATACTTCGTGAGGTTAGCACAGGACGACCGTACGCTGATAAGAAAGATAATCTTACTGAAATAGATCGGACAATCAAGTCGTACAACTTCACATAGATAAACAGACTATGAATAAATCTACCATCTTCGACTTAGTCGTCCTTGGATCCGGTCCGGGCGGATATGTAGCAGCCATTCGGGCAGCGCAATTGGGGATGAAGGTTGCTATTATCGAACGCGAGAAATTGGGTGGAATATGTTTGAATTGGGGATGTATCCCCACGAAAGCGCTGCTAAAATCCGCAGAAGTGGTAAATTACATCAACAAGTCTCGCCAATTCGGAATCAAAGCGAAAGGGTATGAAATCGATTTCCCCGCGGTGATTAAACGCAGCCGCCAGATCGCCACCCGTT
>CBDUWK010000012.1:0-14614 GCA_965370905.1 uncultured bacterium
TCTGTCCGGTAGAGTACGGTGGCGGAGGAATGGATTCGGTTAGCTACTGTTTTGCCATCGTGGAACTCTCAAAAGTGGTTGGCTCGGTTGGGGTGATTATATCGGTGACTAATTCGTTAGCAGCCTACCCTATTTACACTTTCGGTACCGAAGAACAGAAACAGAAATTCCTGGTACCGCTCTGCTCCGGAGAAAAATTAGGCGGATTCTGCCTCACCGAACCTGGAGCAGGCTCCGATGCTGCCGCTCAAACAACAACTGCTGTTCAAGATGGTGACGATTATATCGTCAACGGCGCTAAGCACTTCGTGACGTCTGGAAAGAATGGTGATACCTTTATAGTCACCGTCATGACTGACAAATCCAAAGGTGTGAGGGGTTGTTCCTCATTGGTGATCGAACAGGGGACGCCGGGAATGATAGTGCAGCCGCCCGAGCATAAACTGGGCATACGTGCCAGCGATACGCATGCGATTACCTTCGAAGATTGTCGAGTTCCTGTTGCTAATCTGCTGGGAAATGAAGGAGACGGTTTCAAGATTGCGCTGACCGCTCTGGATTCAGGTCGAATGGGTATTGCATCACAAGCACAGGGTATCGCTCAGGCTTCACTCGATGCCTCGCTAAAATACGCGCACGAGCGATAGCAATTCGGCAAGTTTCTGAAGGATTTTCAGGCGATACAGTTCAAGATGGCGGACATGGAAACGCGCATACAGGCAGCACGATTGTTATTATACCAATCTGCGCTCAAAAAAGATAGCGGCAAACGTTACACGCATGAAGCCGCTATGGCGAAAGTCTTCTGTTCAGAAACAGCCATGTGGGCTGCTACTGAGGCAGTACAGATTTACGGTGGTTATGGTTACACTACTGAATACCCGGTGGAACGACATATGCGCGATGCCAAGATTACCGAAATATATGAAGGTACCAGCGAAATTCAGCGCATTGTGATCGCCGCAAATTTGCTTTCGAACTGGGCTAAAGCGCACGGATAACAAAGCCTCATCTCGTTCTATAATCTAATGGCTCCTTTAACCTACAAACAAACCCAGCAGCCGACTCAGCGTGCTCTGTCTATGCCACCGTTTCGGGCCATGCAGCTATTGGCAGATGCACGTAAACTTGAGTCCGAAGGGCGAGACATCGTCCACATGGAGTTGGGTGAGCCTGACTTCCCCACGCCGGATCACATTATCGATGCCGGGTTGCGCGCTGCTCGAGATGGTTATACATCCTACACACCCGCAGAAGGTTTGCTGGAGCTCCGTGAGGCTCTTTCAGTATATTACCGTGACTGGTACGGTGTCGAAGTATCTCCTGATCGCTTCATAATCACCATGGGATCGTCGCCCGGCTTATGGATGGTCTTCTCAAGCATTTTGGAACGGGGTGATCGGGTACTGATGACGGATCCCCATTATGCCTGCTATCCCAACGATGTCAGTTATGTCGGCGGTGAACCGGTCAAGTTGCCTCTAAGAGCAGAAGATGGATTTCGAATCGATCCGGGAGCGGCACAAACCGCCTTGATTGACGGTGTGAAAGCTATGCTGCTTAATTCGCCCTCAAATCCAACTGGCGCAGTTATCGAACCTGCAGATCTTGAGGCGCTGGCTGAGCTGCCAGTCCCACATATAATTTCCGATGAAATATATCACCGTATCACTTACGGACTAAAATCGCATTCCATACTCGAATACCGGGATGACGCTTTTGTCCTCTCCGGTTTTTCCAAATTGTACGCTATGACCGGTTGGCGGTTGGGATGGATCATCTGCCCTGAAAATTTCATCGAGCCTCTTCGCAGGGTGCATCAGAACTTGTTCCTGTGCGCGTCGGCCTTTGTACAAATGGCGGGTATAGCCGCACTCAGGGGTTCACAAAGTGAGGTAAGTAAGATGGTTCAAACTTACGACCAGAGGCGTATCTTCCTCCTCGGAGCGCTCCGCGATATGGGATTCGGCGTTCCCGCTGAACCAATGGGCGCATTCTACATTTTGGCGGATGCGCGTCACCTGGATAGCAGCTCGGAAAACCTCTCAAGCCGTATTCTCAGAGAGGCTGGCGTAGCGGTTACACCGGGAATAGATTTCGGCCCGGCGGCGGAGGGGTTCTTGCGCTTCTGTTATGCGACCTCCATCGAGCAAATTGCAGAAGCGATGAAGAGGATCAAGGATTGGATCAATAAGCAATAAACGAGACGATAAAACGACCTGCAGTGGAGGTGTGCGGATAATTGTCATAGATTAAGACTAGGAGGAAATATGAATCCTGAAGATGAAAAAGGAAAAATCTGGTTCAGCGGCAAGTTCGTGGACTGGAAAGACGCTACCATTCACGTAATGTCGCACGTAATTCATTACGGTACAGCCGTTTTCGAAGGACTGCGCTGCTACGATACGGCTAATGGTCCCGCCACGTTCAGGCTGAAGGATCATGTACGCAGGCTCTTTGATTCCGCGAAGATTTACCGTATGGAACTGCCATTCACAAAGCAGGAAATATTCGACGCCTGTCAGGAAACAGTTAGGATAAATGGCTTGAAATCAGCCTATGTGCGGCCCATTGCGTTTAGAGGGTATAATACCCTGGGTGTTGACCCCACGGGCAATCCCGTTGAGGTTATCATCGGGACTATGAGCTGGGGCACGTATTTGGGCGAAGAAGCCATCAATGAGGGAGTGGACGTGCGCGTATCCTCCTGGACGAGAATTGCGCCGAATACCTTCCCGGCAATGGCTAAGTGCAGCGCCAATTACATGAACTCGCAGTTGATAAAAATGGAAGCTATGGCGGACGGGTATATAGAGGGAATTGCCCTGGATGCCAACGGTTACGTGAGTGAAGGATCAGGTGAGAACATCTTCGTAATCCGCGATGGCAAGATTCTCACGCCGCCATTGGGAGCCTCCGTACTGCCCGGAATAACCCGAAATTCAGTAATTATGTTGGCTGAAGAGATGGGATACGAGGTTATCGAAAATTTAGTTCCCAGAGAGCTGCTGTATATTGCCGATGAAGTCTTCTTCACCGGCTCGGCGGCCGAAGTTAGTCCCATCCGCAGTATCGATAAGATTCCTATCGGTTCGGGTACGAGGGGTCCCATCACGGAGAAACTGCAGCGTCGCTTCTTCGATATAATCGAAGGTAAAGCGGAAGATAAGTACGGTTGGTTGACGTATGTCTATAAAGATACGAACGTGAAAGAAGCAGTTAGCTGAACGCCAACACTTCCAATTTGATCTATGAAAAACAGAAGAGCAGCTCGCGAATGGGCGATGAAGGTACTCTACGCTCATGAAATTTCCGGCGATTCGTTGGAATGGGTGATGATGCGGCTTCACCACGATGCCGCACATAGTAATCTGGCTGATTTCGCCCGGACGCTGGTCGAACGCACCGATGAACTGGCGACCAAACTCGATGATATCATCGCGAACCACGTTGAAAAATGGGAGCTGGACCGCATCGCCAGACTCGATCACATCATCCTGCGTTTGGCTATTTGCGAGATTCGCTATTTCGATGACATTCCTCCGAAAGTAGCAATAAATGAAGCCATAGAGATCGCCAAAAAGTACTCCACTGGCAAGAGCGATAAGTTTATCAATGGCGTCCTGGACGCAGTCTTGCGACAAAAAAAAGATGTTAACAAAGAAGGGAAAAGGGAGAAAGCTAAAACAGATAATAGTGGAATTTGACGTCTTGTAAAAGTCATACACTGAAAACTTGAGAGCCGTTCTGTGCAGATTGCCCTAATCTCCGATATACATAGTAATATCGAGGCGCTTACCACCGCACTCAAAGTGATTGATGAGCGGGATATTGAAAGCATCGTTTGCCTGGGGGACATAGTTGGATATGGCGCTGATCCAGATAAATGCATCGAAATAGTCCGTTCCCGCGCCTCAGTAGTAACTCTGGGAAACCACGACGCGGCTGTTGTCGATAAAGCAGATCTTAAATATTTTAACGAGTACGCAAAAACCGCAGCTCTTTGGACCCGGACGATTCTATCGCATGATCATAAAGAGTACTTAAAATCGCTGCCGTTGACCACTTCCGAGGGGGATCTTCACTTCGTCCATGGGACGCCTCACAATCCTGAACATTGGGATTATATCTTCTCCGCTTTCCAGGCCATGAGGAAGTTTGATGCTGTTGAATGTGAGGTATGTTTTGTAGGTCACTCACACATTCCGGGAGATTACCGGGAAAACCCAGTTAAAGAGGGAACTGGGAAACGTATAATTAACGTGGGCAGCGTGGGACAGCCGCGAGACCGCGACCCGCGTCTCTGTTTTGCGATTTTCGATACAGATACGCGGGATCTGGAATTTATACGCGCAGAGTACGATATTGAGACCGCCGCGCAGAAGATCTTGAAATCCGGCCTGCCAGGCGTTCTGGCAGAGCGGTTGAAGTGGGGGTGGTAGGAAAACAATCTATTTCCCTACGGTGGCATGGCCCATTCCATGCCACCATTGCAAAAGGACTTTGAAGCAGCCAATTTTCTACCTGCAAACTGGGCGCTGGATTTTCGCATAAGGACCACTTTGTGGCCATCCGGCGGCTAACGATTTAAATAAATATCCATGCTCAACATCTTAAATAAAATCATAGGCTCTAAGTCAGATCGCGAAGCAAAAAAAATGCTTCCCATGGTGGCGCGGATCAACGAACAATTCCAGGAATGCGAAAAACTCTCAGATGAGGAACTGCGCGCCAGGACGGACGAGTTCAGGAATCGGCTGGCCGAAGGAGAAACCGTTGACGACCTCCTGCCGGAAGCCTTCGCCACCGTGAAGTCTGCCTGCAAGCGATTGTTGGGGCAAACCTGGACTGTGGCCGGGCAGAAGACTCCCTGGGATATGGTTCCGTATGACGTTCAGCTTATCGGCGGGATAGTGCTGCACGAGGGCAGGATCGCGGAGATGGCTACCGGTGAAGGTAAAACTCTCGCGGCGATCATGCCGCTCTACCTGAACGCGCTGGAGGGAAAAGGCGCGCATTTAATCACGGTAAATGACTACCTGGCTACTCGCGACGCGCAATGGATGGGAGGGGTATACGAGTTTTTAGGTATGACCGTCGGCGTTAACCTGGCGCACATGACCTACGAGCAGCGTTTGGAAGCCTATAAAGCCGACATCACCTATGGTACTAATAATGAATTCGGCTTCGATTACCTGCGCGATAACATGTCCATCAGTGCTGACGGTGTGGTGCAGCGAGGGCACCATTACGCCATTGTGGACGAGGTCGATTCAGTCCTGATCGATGAAGCCCGGACGCCGTTGATCATTTCGGGACCGGTATCACGCAGCACGCACAAGTTTGGAGAGTTGAAAGCGCACGTCGACAAACTGGTTAAAAAACAGAGCGACCTCGTAAACAAGCTGGTGAGCGATGCTGAAAGGTTGTTGTCCGAGGAAACCGCCGAAGCCGAATATGAGGCTGGAGAAAAAATACTTATTGCGCATCGAGGTGCGTCTAAGAACAAACGACTCCTGAAGTTGATGCAGGAACCCGGGACACAGAAGTTACGCACCCGGATCGAAAACGACTACCTGCGCGACAAGAAGATGCACGAGATAGACGAACAACTCTACTTCGCCATAGACGAGCAACACCACACCATCGATTTGATGGAAAAGGGCCGGGAAGACCTGGCGAAATCGCTACGTACCGACTCGGAAATGTTCGTGCTGCCTGACGTGGCCGAGGAGAATTCCCGTATCGAAGGGATGACGGACATTAGTCCGGAGAGAAAGCAGGAATTACGCCAGAAATTTGAAGACATATATCTTGATCGCAGCGAAAGAAACCACAATATCTCGCAGTTGCTGCGGGCTCATATGCTCTATGAGCGCGACGTTGAATACGTAGTGGAGGACGGGGCGAGAGTTATTATTGTAGACGAGTTTACCGGAAGATTGCAATATGGACGACGCTATTCAGACGGCCTGCATCAAGCCATCGAAGCAAAAGAAGGTGTCAAGATCGAGCGGGAAACGCAGACTGTAGCCACGATTACGCTGCAGAACTATTTCCGTTTGTATGATAAATTAGCGGGAATGACGGGAACTGCCGAAACCGAAGAGCAGGAGTTTTACGACATTTATAAGCTGGACGTGGTGGTGATCCCCACGAATAAGCCGGTTGTTCGCGCTGATTTCAACGACGTCATTTATAAGACCAGAAAAGAAAAGTACGAAGCTATTTTAGATCAGCTTGAGGAGTTTTACCACAATAAACAGCCTGTTCTGGTTGGTACGACCAATGTGGAAGTGTCTGAGACCTTAGCGAGACTACTGAAGCGACGCAAAGTGCCGCACGAAGTGTTAAACGCCAAGCACCATCAGCGAGAAGCAGAGATTATAGTGCGGGCAGGTCAGCCGGGATCGATAACCATCGCAACCAACATGGCCGGTCGCGGTACGGATATCAAACTTGGTCCTGGCGTGGTCGAATCTGGGGGATTGCAGATATTGGGCACAGAACGCCATGAAGCGAGACGCATCGACCGACAGCTTAGAGGAAGATCGGGACGTCAGGGAGATCCGGGGGCGAGTCGCTTTTTCCTTTCCCTCGAGGACGATCTGATGAGACTCTTCGGGTCCGATCGGATTGCAGGTATTATGGATAGGATGGGCGTTCAGGAAGGCGAAGTGATTACTCACTCAATGATCACCCGGTCGATAGAAAGGGCGCAAAAGAGAGTTGAAGCGCAGAATTTTGCTATCAGGAAGCATCTGCTCGAATACGACGACGTGATGAACCGGCAACGTGAGGTGATTTACGAACGTCGCAAGCGGGTTCTTTTCATGGAGGATATGGAAGACCTTGTTCTCGATATGATAGACGAGTGGATCGAAGTATTGTTTGATCGCGTATCGGAAGAAGGAACCGGCATCGAATCGTGGAATCTGGACGACTTGCAGAGAGCTCTGGGCAGTGTACTGCGTGTTTTTATTGATTTCGATTCCGGGGATCTGCCCTCCGTGAGTCGCGAGGAGATGATAGAAAAGGTCGAGGAGATGGGACGCGCGAGTTTTGAAAAGCGCAAACAAGAAATTGATCCCGATCTACTGCCGAATTTCCTGCAGGGCACGATATTAGCCTTCGTTGACGAGGAATGGAAGGATCATCTCTACGAAATGGATCGTTTAAAAGAGGGGGTTGGCCTACGTGCTTACGGACAGAAAGATCCTTTGGTGGAGTTCAAGCGCGAAGGGTATTCGCTATTTGAAGAGATGTTGGACCGCATCAACGAAAAGGCGCTGCGTAACATATTCCAGAGTCGAATACTGACGGCTACGAAACCCAAGGAGACGATTGCGCCGGAACAGATGGCTGCAGTACACCGGCAAGCGGCCGGAATGGCATACGCTTATGCTCAAAAAGGCCCTTCGCAAGAGTCCGAAGGTATTGCTTCAGCGCAACCCACAGCGCAGGCGGAAGCGCCCGGTAAATCCCAACCGATACGCAAGGGAAAGGTTCCAGGAAGAAACGAACCCTGTCCCTGTGGAAGCGGTAAAAAGTACAAACATTGTCATGGGAAATAGAGCCATAATGGAAGGCTTAAGAAGATAAAATAATAGTTTACTTCCCCTGAAATCTTTATTATATTGTGAGGAGAAAACTGGGGGGAGGAAACGTTAAATAATAGAGGATATAACCCCCATGTATCAACGCATCATGGAAATCCTGGTCCTGATAATGGACGAATTTGGAAGCGAGAAATGGCATGTCGAAGAGATGGTCCAGGTGAGCGAGAATTTGATTGAACGAGGATATACCGAACAGGAAATCAATACTGCATTTACATGGCTGCATCATCGCTTTCAATTCGATGCGAGTCTTCCCGCCGATAATGTTGCAATAGGGGAACCAGAAGGTACCTCACATCGTGTATTGCACACTTTGGAACAACGATACTTAAATCCTGAAGCCCACGGCTATTTGCTGCAATTAAAACACCTCAGCCTCATTGATTCACGTGAATTAGAAGAAGTCATAGAACGACTCTTCATCCTCGATTTCCAACCTGCTACCGTGGAAGATGTAGCTATGATCGTGCAATCCATGCTCTTCGAAGAGGGTGGATTCGGTGCGGGAAATCTGCACCTTCTGGCAGTCACAAAAAAAGAGGAAACCTATCACTAAAATTGTAATAACTTCTGCACGAATAAAACTATGAACCTGGTAATAGTCGAATCACCTTCCAAAGCAAAGACGATAAAGAAATTTTTAGGCAAAGATTTTGAGATCGCGGCCTCATTAGGACATATAAAAGATCTTCCCACCAAAGTATTAGGGGTGGATGTAGATGGTGATTTCAAGCCTCAATATGAATGGATCCCCAATAAGAAGAAGGTTATCGAGGAGATACGGAAATTAGCTGCAAAAGCAGACCGTGTATACATAGCCACAGACCCCGACCGCGAAGGCGAAGCTATCGGAGCACATGTAGCCGAAATTATTTCCAAACATCACTCTAATCCACACCGAGCACTCTTTTACGAAATCACCTTCCATTCCGTAAAACAAGCAGTCGAGAAGCCTGGCGTGATCGATCGGCAGAAAGTTGACGCCCAGATTGCGCGAAGAGTAGTAGATAGATTGGTTGGTTATAAGGTGAGTCCCTATATTTGGAAGACCGTGGCAAAAGGTCTCTCGGCGGGTCGAGTACAATCGGTTACGCTGAGGCTCATCTGTGAACGTGAAGCTGAGATTAAAGCTTTTGTGGTGCAGGAGTACTGGTCAATCCACGCCCTGTTTTCCGGAGCAGGGGTCGATCCCTTCAGTGCAGAGCTGATAAATTATAAGGGAAAGAAGGTCAAACTGGACGATGAGGCAAGCACAAAGACCCTTATAGCTGAAATCCGTCAGTCCAATCATAAAGTTTCACAGGTTAAAAGAAGTAAACTTGCGACCAAACCGCCGGCGCCCTACACCACGAGCACCTTGCAACAAGACACTTCGAGGAGACTGCGTCTTTCCGGAAACCGGACCATGCGACTGGCACAGGCACTTTATGAAGGAATGGAACTTCCCAGTGGTGAGACCTCCGGTCTGATAACTTATATGCGTACAGATTCTGTGCGCGTCGCATCAGAAGCGCTAAAATCGGTGCGAAGCTTCGTGGAAACTAATCTGGGAAGCGATTATCTGCCCGAGAAGGTGAAATTTTACAAGAAAAAAGGTCGGACCCAGGATGCTCATGAAGCCATCCGTCCTACCGATGTTAGAAGAACGCCTGAAAGCCTGAAAGACGTATTGGAAAGCGCACATTGGAAACTATACGATCTGATCTGGCGGCGTTTCGTGGCATCGCAGATGACAGACACCATCTCAGAAGTAACCGTTGTGGAAATTGAAGGGAAAGAAACACTTTTTAGGGCTCGAGGGCAGAAAAGGATCTTTGATGGGTTTCAGAAAGTATACAAGGTAGAAGGGGAGAACAACGATACATTGCCGCTACTTCCGGTTGGTTTTAATAAAGGTTTTCCGTTAACCTTGGATAATTTGGAATCAAAACAGCACTTCACCCAACCCCCGCCGAGATACACTGAAGCAACTCTGATAAAAATTCTCGATGAATTGGGCATCGGACGTCCGAGCACATATGCGAACATAATCGGAACGCTCTTTGACCGGAAGTATGTGGGGCAGGAACAACGCAAGCTTATGCCTACTTCTCTGGGGGGTACGGTCAATACGATTCTCGTTGAACTGTTTCCGAATATCTTCGAAGTTGGCTTTACTGCGAGAATGGAAGAGCAACTCGATCAGGTGGAAGAAGGTACATCCTGGGTAAAGGTCGTCAAAGAATTTTACGAGCCGTTTTCAAAATCACTTGAAAATGCGGAACGGTTACGCGGCGAGGTGAAGAAAAAGATAGAAGAAGTCAGCGAGGAAACCTGTGAGAAATGCGGCCGTCCGATGTTGATAAAATGGGGTCGCAGGGGACAGTTCTTAGCTTGCAGCGGATTCCCTGCATGTAGGAACAGCAAACCTTTAGAAGCCCCCCAGGAGACCGGGAAGATATGCCCCGACTGCGGTGGTGATTTACTTATCAAAGAAGGAAGATTCGGACGTTTTTTGGGTTGTTCAAGTTATCCCAAGTGCAAACATATTGAACCCCTGGGAACAGGCGTAAAATGTAACAAACCGGATTGCGACGGCGAACTGGTGGAAAGATCCTCAAAAAAAGGCCGTTTTTACTCTTGCAACAGGTATCCAGATTGTAAGAATCGGGTATGGCGCAAACCTGTACCTACACCTTGCGATAATTGTGGTTTCCCTTACTTGATACAGGCTGACTCACAGGGTGAGGATGGCAATTTGGTTTGTCCGGAATGCAAAACTAAAGTGAAAGCCATCCCAGAAAGCGAATCTGTTACTTAGCATCCCGATTGATATGCAACAACGGATCGAAAAGTTCATTGAATATTTAGAAAATGAATTCTCAGCATCTCCGCATACGGTAGATGCTTACTCGCGCGATTTGAAGCAGTTCTCGGAATTTCTGGCATCGGGTGGTCGCGATGGAGTTCTAAGTCCGCATGCAGTCAGGGACTTTGGAGCTTATCTGCTCCGAACGGGATTCTCCCGGAGTTCAATTGAGAGAAAGCTGTCTGCTATAAAAAGTTTCGGAAGATACCTGGGGCTATCCGGTGAAATAAACAGCATTGTTTCCACGCGCATTCTTTTACCACGTAAAGAGAAACGACTTCCAAGGTTCATGGACCAGAAGGCGCTCAATGAATTGATAGATTCTCTTCCTGTTGAAGATGAGATGGCACGGAGAGCGAAATTGATCGTTGAGTTGCTCTATGGCTGCGGATTAAGGGTCAGTGAATTGGCCGGTATCAAGATTGAGGATTATGACCAGGGGCGTAAGATTCTGCGGATTCTGGGAAAAGGGCGTAAAGAACGCTTTATGCCTGTTGGTAATGCCGCAGAGCAGGCTCTCCGAAATTATGTAAATGTGCGAGGGCAGGTCGCTTCCAGTCGCAAGAAGGAAGTGACAACTCAGAGCTTAATAGTAAACCGCAACGGCGAGTCATTCTCCGTGCGAGGTATACAAAGGTGTATCGCGCAGATATTAAGCGCACTACCGAACTCACCAGGACAGAATCCGCACCTCTTGCGACACAGTTTTGCGACCCATTTACTGGAAAACGGCGCTGATTTACGAGCTATCCAGGAAATGTTAGGACACAGTTCAATCTCATCGACACAAAAATATACTCACGTCTGCCGTAACAAACTAAAGGAGGTCTATAAGCAAGCTCACCCACGCTCAGAAAATTGATGTTCAGAAGTAAAAACCTTTGAAAGGAGTAATCATGCAAGTCAACGTCTCAGCAAGACATTTCAAAGCCAGCAATAAGCTGCAGGAATTTGCCACTAAGGAAGTTATGCGACTCAGGAAATACTTCGATAACATTACCGATAGCGAAATTATCCTTGATTGGCAGAAGGGTAACAAATTGTCCGAGATAATTCTGAATGTCAATGGGACGAGACTGACCGCTGCGGATACCAGCACTGACTTTTACAAGAGCATTCCGAAAGCGGTGGATAAGTTGGAAAGTCAGTTACGGAAACACAAAGGAAAGTTATACAAGAGATAACGACAACTAAGCACGACATCAACAGGGCGGGAAGCCATAAAAAGCGATCCCGCCCTTTCACCTTTAGTTGGGAGCCGTATGAGTACCGTAGAAGTGGGGTTATTTTTTAAGGATAACGAAGAGCGGTTAAATCTGGAGCAGGTGACTACCAGAGAGGGGCTGCGTAGAAAAATCACACAACTCAACCTGCACCGACCCGGGTTAGCCTTAGCGGGTTTTCTGGAATTATTCACATATGACCGAATCCAGATCTTAGGGAACACTGAAATGACCTATCTTCGCAATCTGGAGGTTGAGGACAGACAGGAGAAACTCGAGCGTGTTTTTGAATTCGACATTTCCTGTCTGATCGTCACGGATTCCAATCCGGTTCCGCCGGAAATGATAGCAGAAGCGAACGCCAGAAAGCTCGCAATTTTCAAGACCACCTATTCCACGACCGTATTGATACACCTTCTAAGCGACTATTTGGACGAAAAATTTGCACCGAGGATGCACCTTCACGGCACGTTGGTGGATGTGTACGGGGCAGGTTTATTAATTACAGGACGCTCCGGGATTGGTAAATCTGAAATCGCCCTGGATTTAGTGGAGAGGGGACATCGGCTGGTGGCGGACGACGTCGTCAATCTGATCAAGAAGGCTGAAAGCATATTAATGGGATCGGGTCCTGAAATGCTTAAACACTTCATGGAGATTCGCGGTTTGGGCATTATCGATGTGAGACAGGTATTCGGAGTGCGTGCCATCAGGCTGCAGAAGCGGGTTGAGGTTCAGGTCGAATTATTGGATTGGGATGATAAAGAAGATTATGAGCGGATTGGATTGGATGAAGAATACAACGATTTTTTGGGTGTCAAGATTCCGCATTTGAAGCTCCCTGTGTTCCCCGGGAAGAACATTACAGTGATAGCGGAAGTTATTGCCATGAACCAACTTTTAAAGGTTTACGGTTACCATCCGGCGCGAGCGTTCAACACCAGACTTATGAGCGCTCTCGTTAATAAAAAGCAAGCATCGGATTATCTGGATAAGGATTTTGAATAGCGATGATATTAAGTGTATGGATCAACGGAATAGGTCAGATCAATCTGTTCCCATACCGCATGTCTCTATCGCAAACTGATTTATTATCTTGACTTTATCCCTGGAACTGCATACTTTGTAAAATCAATCTGTTTTGTTGGGCAAGGTAAGAATTTATTAGGAACTGGACCTTATGAATAAATCACGATCGGAATTTAAGGTCGGAGTTACGGTTCTGCTGGGAATTGCTTGCTTGGTTTTCGGCATCATGTGGGGCAAGCAGGTTAGTTTAACAGCAGGCCACTACCTGACCAGCGTGCGCTTTTCAGATATCGCCGGTTTGGAGGGAGGTGCGCCGGTTCTTGTCAACGGAATACGCAAAGGGAAGGTTGAGGAGTTGCAGTTAGAACAGGATGGTGTTATCGTGCACCTGAGCTTGGAATCCTCGGTTATGCTGTACGGCGATGCTCGTTTCGAAATTGCCAGCCCCGAATTGATGAGCGGAAAGGTCATAAATATATTCCCGGGTGTGTCTGGTGATGAACCGGATGACGATTATATTTTTATCGGTATCTCCGGGGGAGGCATGAACGAGCTGATGAAAATGTCATCGGAGCTCGTCAAGGATGTAAAAAGGCTTCTCAACGCATTGGAAGTTACCATAGAAAACATCAATAAGACCGCCGGAGACCCGCGCATTCAGGAAGCTTTTCTGTCCAGCATTAATAATCTGGATCAATCGACAGAACGCACACTGGACCTGATAACCTTGAATGAGGGGAAGCTAACTCAGATGATGGACAATCTGGTGCGTTCCACCGAAACCATACGAGATCTGCTTGAAAATCACGCCGAAGGCATAGACGGAGCTGTGGTGGATTTCGAGCAGTTCGCCGCTAAGCTGAACGAATCGGCGGAAAGGTTGAACGTCCTCACAAAGGAATTGCAGAACGAAGAAGGCGCTTTTGGGATGCTGATTAGTGATGAAGAATTCGCTGCGTCACTGAAACAAACGGTAAGTGATTTGGATTCGCTTATAGTACAGATTAAAGATGAGGGTATTCAGACCAATATTAGTCTCTTCGGCAAGAAGAAGAGGTGAGAGCAAGCTACTGCATCTTCCTGATAGTATTCGACTGACTCACAGGTCTAATTGAACCACCATGACCATCGTTCATCCGGGAAAAAGTTCGATCGCGTGCATAATTCTGTCGGGTGGTTCGTCAATGCGAATGGGGAAGCCTAAAGCGTTGTTAGCTTTTCAGGGGATGACCTTCATTGAAAAAATTATCTCAGATTACAAAGAATTAGAGTGCCATCCAATTGTAGTTGTTACTGGGCAGCATACCAATCAAATCAGGGAAGTTATTGACACAAAAAACGTAAAAAATGTAGTCAATGATCACCCCGAGAGAGGTCCGTTTTCAAGTCTCAAAGTCGGATTAAGTGTTTTAACCCGCGCTTGCGCGGGTTTCTTCTTAGCTCCGGTCGATCATCCCGCGGTAAAGGTAACTACTTTGCGAAGTATGCTTGAAGCGTGGGAGAAAAATCCGGATATGGCGCTGAAACCCACATTTGATGGGCAGGGTGGACATCCGGTTTTAATGGGGGAAGAGTGGATAACATCTATCCAGTATAGTCCTGATTCGTCCAATTTGCGCGACTTAATGCGAGATAAAAGCAGGAAAGTTGTCACTCTTTCGGTTTCTGATCCGGGAGTTCTGATGAACGTGGATACCAATAACGATTACCAAAAGCTGCTTAAATACCAGGCAGTTTAACCCAAAGCACAGTATATGCAGAAATTCTGGTTATCTCTCCTCATATCCGTTATCTTCATAACGGCAATAACAGTTCCAGCGATGGCTCGCTGGTTTATTCTTCCGGGCATATTTTACACGGACGAATACGGTATAGTTGGTAGCTTGGCAGTGATA
>CBDUWK010000013.1:0-14488 GCA_965370905.1 uncultured bacterium
CCCATCATTCACAATAATCCACTCAAAATCTTTTAGCATAGATTTACTCAAAAAAACAAAATATATGGTGTTGGAAATGCCGGGTAAGCCGGAAACAGACGATATTAAGAGTAGAATCGAGAGTAAGCAAAGCTCCGTTGCGATAATCGGTTTAGGCTATGTAGGTCTTCCCCTGGCAGTGGAATTCGCCAAAGCCGGTTTCCAGGTGTGCGGTTTGGACGTCAACCGGGAGAAGGTGAACTCAATCAATCGGGGAGAGAACTATATAGATGACGTACCGGACCAACTCCTCAAAGAACTTGTAACAAAAGGTCAGATAGTGGCGTCAACCGATTTCGCTCTTCTTAGGGAACACGATGCTATCAGTATTTGCGTTCCGACACCACTAAGCAAAACCGGAGATCCGGATCTTTCCTATATAAAAACTGCGCTCAGCGATGTCAAGAAATATCTGCGCAAAGGGCATATAGTCGTATTGGAATCGACCACCTATCCGGGAACAACGGAGGAAGTGCTGCTTCCGGAACTCGAGGACAACGGTCTTGAAGTTGGCCGGGATTTTTTTCTGGCATTTTCTCCAGAACGCATCGACCCCGGGAATGAAACCTTCGGTACTCGAAATACACCCAAGGTAATAGGTGGCGTTACTGCGAAATGCAGTGAAGTATGCACTTGCCTGTACGCACAGATTATAGAGAAAGTGGTGCCGGTGAAATCCCCTCGTGCAGCAGAAATGGTTAAGTTATTGGAGAATACATACCGATCTATCAATATTGGATTAGTTAACGAACTCGCTATTATGTGCGATTTATTGAAGGTAGACATATGGGAAGTTATTGACGCCGCTGCTACCAAACCGTTCGGGTATATGCCCTTTTATCCAGGACCTGGTTTGGGTGGGCACTGCATCCCCATAGATCCGTCTTACCTTTCATGGAAGATGCGCGGGTTGAATTATAGGACTCGCTTTATCGACCTGGCAGTGGAAATTAACAAGGGAATGCCCGCCTACGTGGTGCAAAAGGTAGCGAATGCTCTAAATGATCGCAGTAAAAGCCTGAACGGAGCTAAGGTATTAATCCTGGGTGTAGCCTATAAACGAAATATAGATGACATTCGCGAATCACCCGCTCTGGACGTAATCAGATTGCTCCGACAGCGGGGAGCGGAGTTGGCCTACCATGATCCATTTGCTCCTCAGTTTTCCTATGACGACATCTGCATGCAATCATCTGCATTGACCGAAGAGTTAATTTCCGAACAAGATTGTGTAGTTATTACCACCGATCATTCCAATATCGATTACGCGTGGATCGTTAATAATAGCGCGCTTGTGGTCGATACTCGCAACGCCACCAAAGGAATCAACTCTTCAACAGGCAATATCGTAAAATTATAGTTGGAATATGCTGCGGATCATAAATGTAGTCGGAGCGAGACCAAATTTTATCAAAATAGCGCCGATTCTAAAGGAAATGTCGCGCTATCCGGATAGGATCTCACCGGTGCTGGTCAATACAGGACAACATTACGACCGGGAGATGGTGGATTATTTTTTTCAGGATCTGGATATACCCAAACCGGATATAAGTTTGGGCATCGGGTCCGGGTTGCACGGTCAGCAAACAGCCCGGATCATGACTGCTTTTGAACAGGTTTGCCTGGATTTATCCCCACAGTTAGTTCTCGTAGTGGGTGACGTCAATTCCACTTTGGCTTGCAGCCTGGTCGCTTCAAAATTAGGAATTAAGGTTGCTCATGTAGAATCAGGCTTGCGCAGTTTTGATCGGACCATGCCGGAAGAGATCAATCGGGAAGTAACCGATCTATTATCGGATATACTTTTCACTACTTGTGAAGATGCTAATGAAAATCTTCGCAAGATAGGCATCTCCGAGGAGAAGATCTTCTATGTGGGAAACGTTATGATAGATTCCCTGAATGGTCATCTGGAAAAGGCTCGACAGCGCCCCATATTGGAAAAACTAAAATTAAAAGATCGAGATTTCGGGTTGATTACCCTCCATAGACCTTCCAACGTTGATAATTCGTTGGTGCTCAGCAGGCTTATAGATGTGTTTGAAGACATTCAGAAACGGGTGCAGCTCGTCTTTCCGGCGCATCCGAGAACGGTGAAAAATATAGAGAAATACCACCTCAAAGGGAAAGTTAAAGAGATGGAAAATTTCACTATTGTTCCACCATTGGGATATCTGGACTTTCTGGCGCTGATCGCCAGATCCAAGTTCGTACTCACGGATAGTGGTGGCTTGCAGGAAGAGACTACCGTTCTCGGCATCCCTTGTTTAACACTGCGTGAAAATACTGAACGGCCTGTTACTATCAGTATGGGAACAAATTGCTTGGTAGGATTGGACAGTACCAGAATCCTATCTGAAGCGAATAAGATATTGAATGGGAAGAAAAAGAAAGGAAAGATTCCACCATTGTGGGATGGTTCCGCTTCCAAGCGGATCGTCGAAACTCTGCTGCGTGAACTAAATTGACGTTCGTGCATATAATGATGGAAAATGGTTAAAACCGCTCGTTAAAACGAGCTATTTTTATATACATTCTCAATCTCGGAAAGAAGTGGGTAACCTCAACATGAAAATACGCTACCTTCGCGTCGGTTTTCTAACCGGTTTACTGTACGGTTTGGGAATCTTGATACTCGAAGATTTGACTGCGTTACTGATTAACCGGATGGAGTTACGCTGGGAGCAAATAGTTGCTTCGGTCATCATTTACCCTCTATTTTTTGGGATTTGCGGTTTCCTTACAGGATTTCTCCTCAGCATTATTCGAGGGCAGCAAGATTTGCATAAAAATGATGTGGTAGGTCCGGTACTGTTAGCCCTGAGTGGATTTGCTGTTTTCATATTCGGATACCAGGGGATAGCCTACCGGATCCTTCCTCTAACCGGGAAAAGTCAAATCTTCACCGTATTGATATGGGGGCTTTTACTACTTTTAATTTTCTGGCTGATCTTTAGAGCTCTACACAAATGGGGTAAACGATCTGAGCACACCATAAACCATCAAGCTGCGGCGATAGGTCTGTTCATTACTGTGCTGCTGACTATCTACGCAAAGATCGATTATGATCCGGTCGTCTCCGCAAAACTTGAAGCCTTCGATCCCTGGTGGCGCATTTTAGTAATTCTATTCTCAGCGGGACTTTTTTTGATGGCAAGAGCTGCCTTCTATCGCCAGGAAAGTTCACTTGACAACAGGAACAGAAGTGTACCGGGGTTAAAGTCGCTCACTGCTGGTTCATCCTTGATAGTTGGTGCCATCTTGCTGGCTCTATTCAGCCCAATATTGAGCCCTGATATATCAGTCCCATCCGACAAATTAAGGCAGGAAAACGATCCGTATAACATCATCCTCATCATAATTGATACGCTGAGAGCCGATCATACCAGCTTGTTAGGTTATGGTCGCAATACCACTCCGTGGATAGAAGACTACAGTTCCAGAGGTGTAGTCTTCACAAACGCGCGGTCAAATTCTTCTTGGACGATCCCATCAGTCACATCCTTCCTGACCAGCCGGCACCCAGGCATGAATCCGGTGGAAAAATGGTTTGAAGACCTGCCCTCTAGACTAACCACTCTCCCGGAAGTGCTTTCGAGTCAGGGTTACTATACCAAAGGTGTCAGTACTAATTTTCATATCACTGGAATTAACGGATACGACCGGGGATACGATGAATTCACCTACTTGTCTGGTCACAGTTTCCGGCAATTGCTGAGGCTTCCGAATTTTATCAGCAATAGGATACCGGTGTACAATGAATATGCCCAGGCATTCGGGTATATCGATGGAGGTTTGGTGTATGGGAAGGCGCGTACAGTGAATCGAGAAATAAATCCCTGGCTGAAAAGAAACAGTCAAAACCGGTTCTTCCTCTATGCGCACTACATGGACCCTCACATCCCCTATTATCCACCGAAACCGGTCCATAGTAAAGGCAAAATTCTTTCCATGAATGACTTCCGGAACCTGAGAAGGTTTCACGATCAAATAGGACTTAGCAAAACACTACCAAAAGTCATGCAGGTTTATGTAGACCGCTACGATGATGAAATCACCTATATCGATAGTAAAATAAAGGAGCTATTCGAAACTTTCGACGAGTTGGGATTATGGCAGAATACACTGGTAATTCTCACCTCTGATCACGGCGAAGAATTTCTTGATCACGGTAACGCGGAACACGGACATTCTATGTATCAGGAGCTGGTTCACATCCCCCTGGTGATTTTCTTTCCTGATGGAAGAGGGAAGGGAAAGAAGATCGATCATCCTGTTGATCTACTCGATTTAGCGCCCACAATTTATGAATATCTTGGGATCGAACCGGAAGAGAGACTGGAAGGAGTTTCACTGCTCCCGCTTGTTGGCGGGGAATTGGAAAGTTACACCAGTAAGAAAAAGGAATACTTTGGCCAGGTTCTGCCACAACGACCGGATTGGAAAATTAGAGAGGTGTATGTCACCCAGTCAGGTGATTTTAAGCTCATTCAGAGTATTGAAGGCGAACCTGACTTTACCCGAAAATACGAACTTTACAACCTGAAAAACGATCCCGGTGAAAAGGTTGACCTGTCAGCCGAATTTACCGAGGTTGCTGCTCCGATGAAAGACCAGATAGAGCGTTTCAAGAGCTATTGCGACAGCCTGCGGGTGGAAAGAGATGAAGCCTCACTTAAAGTACATACAGACGAAGAACTTGAGCGATTAAGAGCCCTTGGTTATGTTCAGTGATAGCTTCATGAAACCTACCTAAAGGCGGCTGTGGTCGATATAACACTGATGAATTTATACACTTATGATTCTTCATACAAATCCCCTGAAATACTCCCTGGGTAAGATTAAGGGACGACCAGCATTGCTGCACCTGTATTTATCCTGAAAAGTATAAACCTTCCTTGCGAATCTCACCAAGATTGTTTAACTTTATCCCCCGAAAAGACTTTATAAGGAAATAATCATGGAATTATTGAAGAAACTGACTGCCGCATCCGGAATTTCAGGCAGGGAAGATGATGTCCGTTCGCTGATTATTAGTGAGATGAAGCCACTGGTAGACGATCTTAAAACAGATGTAATGGGAAACGTCATCGGTCATAAAAAAGGCAAGAGCAAAAAGCGGTTGGTCATCGCCGCACACATGGATGAGATCGGTCTGATGGTTAACCATGTGGACGATAACGGTTTTCTAAGAGTCCTTCCCATCGGAGGTATCGATCCGAGAACATTGATGGCTCAGAGGGTGGTCGTACATGGGAAGAAGGAATTGAATGGTGTTATCGGTTCTAAGCCGATCCATGTCCTCACCGAAGACGAGAAGAAAAAAGCCTTGAAGGTGGAAGATTATTTTGTAGACGTTGGATTGCCCGGAGATAAGGTTAAAAAGTTGGTGTCCCTTGGGGATACGATAACTTGGCACCGGGATTTTACAGAAGTGGGAGATTGCTACACCAGCAAGGCTTTTGACGATCGAGTTGGAGTCTTTGTCATGATAGAAGCCTTGCGCAAGATAGCGGGGAAAGACCTGCCTGTTGAAACATATGCAGTAGCAACGGTTCAAGAGGAGGTAGGTGTAAGAGGAGCTACAACTTCTGCCATAGGACTGGATCCGGACATAGGTATCGCAGTGGACATCACCTTAGCCGTTGACGTTCCCGGAACAGCCGAACATCAGCAGATCACCAGATTAGGCGAAGGCGCGGCGATAAAGATAATGGATGGGCTTTCGATATCCAATCCCAAGCTTGTCGAACACATGAAGGCGATTGCTAAAAAGAAGAAAATAAAATACCAGATGGAAATTCTCCCCCGGGGGGGCACAGATGCCGGCGCTTTGCAGCGGGGTGGAGGTAGAGCCGCGGTAATCACCATCTCAATACCCACCCGCTATGGGCATTCTTCGGTCGAAACAATTCATAAAAAGGACGTGCAAAACTGCATCGATCTGACCGCAGCCTATATCCTTGAAGCTGGAAAGGAGACTTACATCCTTTAAGATGGAAATATCTATGGGATGAAGAGTAAACATGGTGCCTAAGTTAACAGTTCGTTCTGCGGCCGGGACGCGCGATTTTCTCCCCGATGACATGGCGAGGCGAAATCGATTGCGCGGTGTTATAGAAGAATCTTTCCGAAGGTTCGGATTTCTGACGCAGGAAACGCCCTCGCTGGAACGACTCGAAGTGCTGACCGGCAAGTACGGCGGAGAGGCTGACCGCCTTATCTTCAAGGTTTTGAAACGCGGGGAGGAGCTGAAACGCAGCCTGGAAAGCGGCGAATTAGCGGATCTGGGCCTGCGTTACGATCTGACCGTTCCCCTGGCTCGAGTGATAGCACAGAACCGCGGAAAGCTGGTTTTTCCTTTCAAACGCTACCAGATTCAGCCTGTTTGGCGTGCGGAGAGACAACAGAAGGCGCGCTATCGAGAGTTTGTGCAGTGTGACGCAGATATTGTGGGAACTGCATCGGTGACGGCGGATGCGGAGATAATTGCCCTTACCGATGACATTTTGCAACGTCTGGGGATTCCGGGGTATAAGATTCACGTAAACCATAGGCTATTACTTCAAGTGATAACTGCGTACTGCAAAATTCCCGAAGAAAAATTCCTGGATGTTTGCGTATCTATTGACAAACAGGACAAAATAGGGTGGGGGGGAGTCAGGGAAGAACTATCCTCAAAAGGCTATCAAACTGAAATAATCGAAACCTTAATTTCGATACTCCAGTTTTCCGGTAAACCTTCTGAGGTGTTGGAATCACTCGACTTCAATTTGCAAGAATCTCCGGAAGGTGAACGAGCCTTTAAGGAGATGTCTCAACTATTCGAAGATCTGATTGCTTCGGGTGTGCCGGAAGATCGACTGCTCTTTAGATTGAGTCTGGCGCGTGGTCTGGACTATTACACCGGCCCCATCTTCGAAACTATCGTTGAGGAGCCGAAAATCGGTTCCATAACTGGCGGAGGCCGCTATGATAATTTAATCGGAACTTTCTGCGGTGAGAAGATTCCAGCTACAGGGACAACAATCGGTATCGAGCGCATATTTGACGTCATCAATGAATTACAATTATTCGGTGATTCGGATGAAGTTCCGGTGCAGGTTTTAGTAGCCGTTTTCTCTGCAGAGACGCGGGCTGAATCATTGAAGATTGCTGCAGAGTTACGGAATGTGGGAATATCCTGCGAGGTTTTCTTTGAAGCGAAAAAACTGGGCAAGCAGTTCGCATATGCTGATAAGCGCAAGATCCTTTATGTAGTGGTCGCCGGTCCGGATGAGATAGCTCAGGGAGAGGTGACAGTAAAGGATATGCTGACGGGAGAACAGCAGAAAGTGAGCAGGGAGGAGCTACTGAATATATTGATGAAAGAGGGTGCTTGAGTAGTAACAAGCATTATGAATGTTTTTTTATTTGAACTTCCACCAAATCCCACCTTATCGCAGATTTAACGATAGAACCATCGCTATCACGAACCTACCTACCATTAATTCACCCGTTTAAGTTTCAGAACCGCTGCGTGAAGGTCGTTGACGTATTCACAGCATCACAGGAGAAATGGCACTGTAAAAGCAGGCGATTCTGGCGGATCAGATCGCACGCCAATTCGATGTTCTGAGCTGTGGACTTCGCCGGCGAGGTAAGGACTTCCTTAGTAAAGCCGTTCTTTGCTAAGCCTTTGATGATTGGATTAATAATTCAAAATATAGTAGCTAAAATCGGATAATAAGTAGATGTTTGCAATTTTTCATCCTTATTTCTGTTCGTACAGGTGGACTTAATACCCTTCGTGATACGCTGAATGATCTCCCCCTACTTTCTCACGAAAAAGCCTGTGTGTCCAAGCTTGGTAGAGTATGACAATTGGTACGCATATTAGCGCCACTCCGAGCATGATCTTCAACGTAAGTGGGCTGGAAGCGGTGTTGTGTATCGTGCGGCTGAATTCAGGATCGATGCTGGACGGCAACAAGCTGGGATAGATCCCGGTCAACCCAAACATCATCACGCTGAAAATATAGATCGCTGACATCCACCACGCCTTGTGCCAGGCATTCTTCTTAATGAAAATGCCTGCGAATATCAACGAAATCACCGTGATCAACGGAATAACGAACAAGATCGGATAGCTTTTATAGTTGACGTAAATGGTTGTGGATACGGAAGTGAACACGAAGAAAAGAACCGAATTAACGAGTAGCAGCCTCCAGAATTTGAACGATTTACGGACGGCGCGGTCGTGCAGAGCTCCATCGGTTTTCAGCGCAATCCAGATGCAGCCGTGCATGAAGAAGAAAGTGAGGAACAGCAATCCACCAAGCAAACCGTAAGCATTCAGCAGGGTGAGAAGATTGCCGTGGAAAACGCCTTCCGCGTCTATGGGTATACCTTTGAAGATGTTGGCAAAGAAAACTCCGAACAGCAGAGCCACTAGTAAGCTGCCCCCGTAGAAAAGGGTGTCCCAGAAACGTCGCGAGGCGGGACTATTCGCTTCTTCACGCATTACCAATCCGGCTCCACGCAGGATCAAAGCGAAAAGCACCAACATTAAAGCCGAATAGAGTGCACTGAACATCGTGGCGTAAGTGCCGGGGAACGCCGCAAAAGTGACTCCGCCCGCAGTAATAAGCCAGACTTCATTTCCATCCCAGAAAGGCCCTATTGAGTTGTAGATTTTCTTTCTGTCGGTTTCGTCCTTCGCTAAAAGTGGCATCAGGGCACCAGCGCCTAAATCGTAACCGTCCAGGATAAAGTAAATTCCCCACAGAACGCCCCATAAGATGAACCATACAGTTTCCATTAAGTTTCCATCTCCTTTCCGGATGACAATGCCGAAACCCCTTCAGGACCCTTTCGCGCAAGTCTTGCCAGAGTGGTGAAATTTATAACCCCCAATATGGTATAAAGGATGATGAAGCTGATCAGGGTAATCAGCACCTGTGTACCATCGATCGGCGATACGGCTTCCGAAGTTCGAATCAGCTTGTAAACGATCCAGGGCTGCCTCCCGATCTCTGTCACCATCCAGCCCATTTCGATGGCTATATAAGGCAACGGGATTGCCCACAGCATGATCTTGAGATACCTGGGATGTTCGCTTAGTCTTCTGCGCCACAGCCATCCGAAGAAGCCAAGCAGCGGGAATAACATCCCCAGACCGACCATAATGCGAAAAGGATAGTAGGTCAGGTACACCGGTGGACGGTCTTCTTTGGGAAACGCTTTTAATCCCTTCACTTCTGCGCTGGTGGAATTGTAGGCAAGGAAACTCAGCAGCATTGGTATATGCCCTATTTCAATTATATTGCGTTCGTTCTCTTCATCCGGTATAATCAACATCGCCTGTGGTGCAGGCTGCCTGGTTTCCCATAGTGCTTCAAATGCGGCCAGTTTTTCCGGTTGATTTCTCGCTACCTCAGTGCCGTTAATATGTCCCTGGATAACTTCTACTATTGAGAAGATCAGTGCAAATGTAACTGCAATTCTAAAGGAGCGGGCAAAGAACTCCACATGATTCTTCCTGAGTAGATGGTAGGCGCTAATTCCCATAACAAAAAAGCCCGCTAAAATATATGCTCCAACGACCGTATGTACAAATTCAATTCTCGCTGTGTGCTGGAAAAATACCTCGAAAAAATTTGTCAGTTCAGCCCTACCATTGCGGATTTCGTAGCCGACCGGATGCTGCATCCAGGCGTTTGCAGCTAAGATAACATAAGCAGAAAGGTTCGATGCAATAGCTACCAGGGTAATACACCAGGCGTGCAGTTTCTTTGATACCTTATTCCAGCCGAAAATCCAGATAGCCAGAAAGGTTGATTCAAGAAAAAAGGCAACCAATGCCTCTATGGCTAATAACGATCCGAAGATATCTCCGACATATTCGGAGTATTTCGACCAGTTGGTTCCAAACTGGAATTCGAGGGTAATGCCGGTCAGCACTCCTATAGCGAAATTAACCACGAATAGTCTACCCCAGAATTTTGCCATTTTTCTGTAGGTCTCATCACCCGTTTTTACATATTTCCACTCCATATAGGCAAGCAGAATGGACAAACCTAAAGTGAGAGGTACGAAGAGAAAGTGGAAAAGGGAAGTTATCGCGAATTGCAAACGCGAAAGTAGAAGCGGATCCATACATATTCCTCTGGATAGCTATTCAATTTCAATAATCAACTGAACTAAAGATACATACGATCTGACGAGATGCAACCGTAATTTTAAGTATTTGTCTTTTGTTTCATTCTAAATTTCAAAAATAAATCCGGATGAATTTAATAACTACTTAACTCGGATTTATTCTCCGAACTGTTTAGGGGGCGTTTACATTCCTCTGCATAAAGCGCTTGCAGGGGCAGATGATCCTCAGATGCAAGAGATAAAATTTGCCAGTTGTCTTTTGGCGATAGGATCAGAGAAGAAGCTAAACTGGCCGTAGCAGACCTGATAGGTAGAGGAATAGAGGTTCAGATGCTTTCCGGTGATTCCAATCCAACCACAGCAGCAATCGCTCGACAATTGGGATTATCGCACTGCATTGCAGAAGCGGCTCCGGAGAAAAAATCAGGCCATTGCAGATCTTCAGAATGAAGGTGAAGTAACAGCTATGTTAGTGAGTAGCTTGACGGTGGTAGGAAATTCGCTACGTTTAAGAGGTGAAAAGGGAGAAGTAATTCAGGGTCTTTTACATCTGCTGGTTCCCTGGCGTGAAGCTGAAGTCCATAGAAAGGAAGGAACAGTGGCTTAGATTGACAATATACTGATTCTCGAAAGTAACTCCCGATAATTAGCTGGAGTAGTCAATTGTCATTGCCCCGTAGGGATCCCTTTGGGACGAGCGAAGCGAAGCAATCTATTATTTAATTATTGACGGTATAATTTGATTAAAAAGGGCGCACATCTGTGCGCCCCTTCTTTCTTCTGTATTCTTTTTTTTATTTCACTAACACCATTTTCCTCACCGCAGAGAAATCTCCCGCCTCAATGCTGTAGAAATACATCCCTGAAGCAAGCCCTGATCCATCGAAGGTGATTTCGTGGTAGCCTGCATCACGCCAGCCGTTAACGAGCTCTTTTACCAATCTTCCACTTATATCATAGATTGACAATTGGACCAGACTTGCATCTTGTAGCTGGTAGCTGAGAACTGTTGTCGGATTAAATGGATTTGGATGATTTTGTCCCAGTGCGTATTCTGCAGGTGTCGTGCCCATCAGATCTGTCCCACTACCGGATATCACGTTAAACGGATCGGGGAGGTTTCCATCAGGTGTATATGCCACAAAATCGGCATTTTCATACGCTCCGGATTTGACAAACGGGAAACCACTTTCATCCCACACCTGAGTCGGTTCATTGCCAACGCGACCCCAGTACATATAATTACCTGCAGCATATCCACTCGGTATAGGCCACATCATGTCCGGGCGATAGATTGAGTGACCAGCAGGGAATGTTAAATTGCGCATGGCTATGGTCGATGGCGGCCCACCCTCATACTCAATAGCTATCCACAGATCGAAATTGATCGGGTTCACTGTCAGATTTTCCAGATAAAGGTCGAGCTCAAGGTAACCACCACCAACGGGAATTGGCGATCCGGCGATATACGTAAGTTCTATGTCAACCTCCGGTGTTGAAGTTGGTGTGGTGAAGAGAAGAGCAAACCTGTTTTGAATATGATGTACGTGCTGGTCATAAGCGCCATCGAACAGTATCTCCAGTCCGTCTGTTTCAGCCGGATTCTCTATACCCACCGTGCCTTCACCCTGAACCGTTGCAGACATGTCCTTATACTGGAAGAGGATCCGTCCGTCACCAGTATTGGTCTGATGATAAGCAGGATCTAATAATATCACCTGGAAGGTCTCGAACGATCCCGTCGGAGCGTACTGTTCAATGTGATTGTATTCAACTACAAGCAGGTGTTCGCCGACGTCGTACCATTGCCATACTTTCCCGGAGTTGGTGCGCTGCGGAGATAGATCCTCCCAGTAAGGAGCAATCATTCCTGCGGGTCCGTCGCTATCGGGGATAGCTGAATTCGAATAGTCATCCTCCAGGATGTCTCCCATACCGATCCAGCCGTTCGTAGCAATGGTATATCGTGTAAATGACTGTCCGTAGTACTGGAATGTGAAGGGTAGATCGAACTGCAAAGTCTGATCGTCCATGGTAAAATTCACCAATGTCCCCGGCCCTCCCGAATCAGCGCAGATCTCGACCCAATCATAGTCAGGAGTCTCAGGTGCATCATAGGGATCGTATGCCATATAACCGTAGTTGTCCGGGCCGGAAGGACTGTTTAAAGGATCACCCACGATAAAATTGATAGTCACATCGCTGGTAAACGCGCTATCTGCGGTGATGTGCAAATCGCAGGTGACGTATTGTCCCTGCGGGCAGGACTGGCTGACGTCCAGCATATAAGCCGGCGACCCCTGTCCTTGTTCTAAATTCTCCAGGTCAGGGAAGTTTGAGATGCTTTGGGTTATAGTCAAGTAGGGATCGGTGGTCGATAGGGTTCCCACGATATTGGTGCCGGTTCCCTGGCCGACGTTGTAAAGGGTTACGACCATGGAGCAGGTTTCACCCGGATCCGCAGCTCCATTGTTGTTACCGCCAATATCGTCAATTACATTGTCGGAAACGATCAGATAGGGGCCGGAACCAACTGGCACTGCGTTGACGGCATCGAAGCAGTTCATCAATCCTGAACCGAAGGTATTATCCTTGCCAGCCGCTCCCAGATCCTCTGCGTAGGTTTCCAGATACATGTCAATCAGGTCTGGAGTCAGATTCAGATCCTTACTTAAAAGTAATGCCATTCCACCGGCAACGTGAGGGGTAGCCATGGACGTACCGCTCATATAAGCATAACCGTTATTGACGTCCCAATCGCAGGATTTGATATCCGAACCGGGTGCAGAAATATCAGGATCTATCAATCCCATTTCCGGGTTGTAGGCATAATCATACCAGGGGCTGATATTTTCCCAGGTTACTGGACCGCGGCTGGAGAACGAAGAAATTGAGTGGCTTGATGTGGTTGAACCGCAGGTAACCACGCAGCTAAGACCACCGGTAATGATCTGATCTGGATGCAGCCAGGGTGGGGGACAGTTACCTGGAACACGGATGTTGTCAGGTGGGCCATATTGGTTAGCCTCGTTACCTGCAGCTATCGCTCCTACCACACCGGCAGCTAAGGCATTATCACAGGCAGTACGATACTGCTGTTTCTGGGATACCGTGCCGCCGCCAGCATGACCTAATGACATGCTGAAGATATCTACGCCCTGCTGAACGGAAAAGTTGATTCCCGATATTATCTGCCCTTCACTGCCGTAACCGCTGCCAGAAAGGACCTGCACCGCCATAATAGTAGCATTGGGTGCTACGCCGCACTGCGATCCAGCTGTACCATCAGAGGCTACAGAACCGGCACAGTGAGTTCCATGCCCCAGAGGACCCTGATCGATTGGATCGTTGTCATTATTGTAAAAATCCCAACCGTGATTGGGATAAGACGGTCCGCCGTTCCACATGTGGTCAGACAAATCGACATGGTTGTAGTTGACGCCAGTGTCAATTACGCTGACGAGGACTCCGGTGCCGTTAAAACCCTGTGACCAGACCTGCGGTGCGTATACGTCTGCAACGCCCCAGGCGATTTCATCGCTCTCGTCGGATTTAGGCGCATAGGCTGATTTGCGCACGTCACTCAGCATGTAGCGTTCTGGATCATAGGCTACTTCGTCAATTTCAGGATAATCCATCAGCCCTCGGATCACTTCCGGGGTCGCCAGGCAGTGAATGATATTAACAATTGAAGCCGACTGAAAGTTCTTGACTTTTCCGGAAGATTCCCAATCCTCCAGGTACGCCTTTACGTCCGCCTGGGTAATCTCTGCCATTTGATTCAAATGGTTGACCACGAACTGGCGTTTCTCCAGTTTATTCATCCGGGTCGTGTTGGCGACCATCCAATTGAAGTTGGCCTGTTCCTGCATGGTGATCAGAATCCGGATCAACTCGTTTTCTGAGCTGACATTCAGTTTTCCAACCAGATCCGGAGTAAATGTCGTAGCCAGAGTCGAACCGGCCAGGCTTAAAACCAAAAGTGTTAGCGCAAGGTTCCTCATTTTGCCTCCTCGTTAAACTAAGCAATTCTTTTTTGCATTTTGCAATTTTAGTAAACTTGTCTTGCGAGCTTGATTAATAATATACGTAAATTATCAGACAAAAACAAGAGACATTATCGGCTTTATGATTTTCTATTCGTACTGGCTGGCTCCTTTTTCTATTTGTCTATTCCATTTCTCCTGCAATATACACCAAAATGCCCCAGAATCCATAACTTCGGACTTTGGGGCGTTTGGTCGTTATTGTTGCACTTTAACTTGTCGGGGCGACTGGATTTGAACCAGCGGCCACATGACCCCCAGTC
>CBDUWK010000014.1:0-14197 GCA_965370905.1 uncultured bacterium
GGATCGATTCCAGATCATCGATGTTGATTTCACAATCGTAATGGCCGGTGTTGCAAACGATAGCGCCGTCCGTCAGCTTTTCAAAATGACGCTTTACGATGATATCTTTCATACCTGTAGCAGTAATGAAAATGTCACCTATGGGAGCGACTTCATCCATCTGCATCATACGGTGACCTTCGAGGGTGGCTTTTAATGCTTGCGTGGGTTTGACTTCAGTGGCGATAACATTAGCACCCATACCTGAGGCACGCATGGCACAGCCACGTCCGCAATGCCCGTATCCGGCAACCACAAAGGTTTTCCCAGCCAGGAGAACAGAAGTGGCACGGAGGATACCATCAATGGATGACTGACCGGTTCCGTAGACATTATCGAAATCCCACTTGGTTTCGGCGTCGTTAACGGCTATTACAGGATATTTGAGTTCTCCATCGTCAGCCATAGCGCGAAGACGATGAACGCCGGTAGTAGTTTCTTCGGTGCCGCCGAGAACTTCGGGGATCAGGTTTTTATGTTTGGTGTGCAGACACATTATCAAATCGGCGCCGTCGTCCAGGGTAAGCGTGGGCTTGAAATCTACAGTACGGTCAATGCACCAGTAGAATTCTTCAACGTTCATACCATGCCAGGCGTAAACAGATATACCAGCTTTAGCGAGCGCGGCGGCAATTTCATCCTGTGTTGACAATGGATTGCATCCAGACCAGGAAACTTCGGCTCCGACATCCCGCAAAGTTTCGACTAAGACCGCGGTTTCTTTGGTTACGTGGAGACAACCAGCGATGCGCTGTCCCTTAAGTGGTTTTGATTTAGAATATTTTTCCCGCAGCGCCATTAAAACGGGCATTTTCGATTCTGCCCATTCGATTTTCATGCGGCCTGCATCGGCGAGAGATATGTCTTTAACTTTGTAATTCAAATTATGCTCCTAACAGTTAGAGATGACGCCGGAAGACGGTCCGGCGGCATCAGAAATTTATGCGCATATTTACAAACTATTATATTTAGGCACCCTTTAGATCACCAACCATATCGAGACGTTCCCAACTGAAGTCATAGTCTTCCCGGCCGAAATGCCCATACGCGGCGGTCTTCTGGTAGATAGGTCTGCGCAATTGCAGGCGATCTATGATACCAGCGGGTGTGAGATCGAAATGCTTTGCGACCAATTCCAGAATCTTCTCATTCGATTCCTTGCCAGTACCATTGGTATTTATCAGAACGGATACCGGTTCGGGGACACCAATAGCATAAGCGAGCTGGACTTCACATTTCTCCGCTAATTCGGCAGCAACGATATTCTTGGCCACCCATCTGGCTGCATAGGCGCCACTACGGTCAACTTTAGTAGGATCCTTACCGGAGAAACACCCTCCGCCGTGTGCTCCGAAACCACCATAGGTATCGACGATAATTTTCCGGCCCGTCAAACCGGCATCACCTTGTGGGCCACCCACCACGAACCTGCCAGTAGGATTGATATGATATATGATGTCCTTATCGTCAATCATATCCTTGGGAAGCACGGGGAGAATGACATGTTTGATGATATCTTCTCGGATTTGTTCATTGGTGACATCAGGGTTATGCTGAGTGGAGATAACCACAGTTTTAACCTGAACTGGTTTGCCATCCACATACTTGATCGAAACCTGGGATTTGCCGTCCGGGCGGAGGAAATCAACCACATTCTTCTTGCGAACTTCGGTCAGACGCATGGTCAATCGGTGGGCAAGTGTAATGGGAAGCGGCATGTAGTTTGGGCTCTCATTTGTGGCATAGCCAAACATCATACCCTGGTCTCCAGCACCAGCGCGATCTACCCCCATAGCAATATCAGGAGATTGCTGATTGATGGAAGTCAACACAGCACAGGTTTCGTAGTCGAATCCGTATTTAGCGTTGGTATAACCGATACCTTCAATCGTATCGCGTGCTATTTTGGGGATATCTACGTAGGTTGTGGTGGTAATTTCGCCGCCAACCAGACACAAACCGGTGGTAACAAAGGTTTCACAGGCTACTCGACCGAAGGGATCTTCAGTGAAGACAGCATCGAGTACAGCGTCACTGATTTGATCGGCTATCTTATCAGGGTGCCCTTCGGTAACTGATTCTGAGGTGAAGATGAATTCCGACATTCAAACCTCGCTCTTTTATATGATTTGTATATTATTTACACTTGTAGAATTTATATCCAGCCAAAGCGGAGTCCTATACGAAATCCAAGACCAGAGAAGTTTACTTCTTCATGAATGGGAAAACCGAGATCATCCTTTCCCTTACTCCGTTTAACGGTGCTTCCATTGTAGAAGATTTCGCCGGTGACGGCTGAGGAAGCCCCAATTGCATAAGCTCCTCCCCCTATCAATTGCCAACCGAAACCATGGTAGAAGCGACTATCCTTTTCATCGGTCTGGTAATTGGCTTCACGGCTAAATACCATCTCATATCCCCCCGCGATACCGAGGTATGGTTCGACAACAGCCCCTGGGATCAAATGCAGATTAAGCTGTACCATGATGGGTAGTGCCCAGAGAGAATAATCAATCTCCTTCTGCACTTCGGTTACATTTGCCTGACCACCTTGCTCCTCATTTACAGTCGATTCCTTGGTAAACTTGCGTATAAACAGGTCGGCACTCAGTCCGAAATCCAGCCTTTCATCAACCTGACGACCGCTCATGAGGCCGAAGATCAAACCGGATTTAGTGTCCTTCGGGTTGAGGGTCCCAACGCGAAGGTTAAGGAAAGATTGTGCTGCTGATACACTTATTATAGAAGCAATAATTATGGCAGCACATATAATACGAAAAAAAACTCTATCCATGATAACTATCCAACCCCCTATTTAACTTGAGTATCTATCCTCAGACTGTAGATTCGACCAATTTCGGATGAAATCTACAAGAAGATTTTCCACGAACCTAAAATATAAGAAATAATCTGAGATTTTCCAAGAAATAAATCTAATTTTTACTGCTTTTTAAGGGAAGATTTCTCTTTTATGGCAGTAATGACCGGTATGGCTATGGGATCGATGCCACACAATATCGCCAGATGGTAGCTGATCCAGTCAATCTTGTGTACTACAGAAAAGAGCCTCTCTAAAGGGGAAGTCCCCTCTGTTGTAATCACCACGCTCTCGATACCTGCTTCTTGAAAGGTTGCTCGGACGTGCTTTTGAAGACGCCGCAACTCCTCAGGGCTTTCGGTATCTTCCAGATAGACAGCAATGGGTCTAAAGGACTCGATATCCCCTCGACCTAAGGTCTCTACAAGGTTATGCAGCGCTTCAGGGATTTCGAAGGTGACAGACAGAGCTTTGGAATTTTCGGCAAGTTGAGCTTGGAAACGGCGCGATACAGCAGTGGTCAAACCCGCTCCAACTATAATGGGCAGGCGTTTCATCAATCTGCGGGCGATTCCCGCTCCAGTTCCAGTTGTCTCGCCCCATTCAACCCGGATTGATGCGAGCATTCTGACCAATGCATCGACATGGAACTCATCGGCAGAGATAGCGTTCATTTTCTGCAAAAGATAAATCAACGGGATGCTGGAATAGCCCAGTGCAGCCCGGGGTGCCATACCGGAAGGAATGATCAAGTGGGGTAGGTCACCATCCTGCGCAAGTTTGGCGAGAGTTCCGCCGGAAGAGAGGGTGATACCCGTTGCACCCATATGCAAAGCACGCTGGAAGGAGGTCAGGGTTTCTCTGGTTTCGCCGGAATAGCTCACAGCTACAGCGAGACAGCCTTCTCTGAGCCATGAAGGTGGTGTATCTCCTCGCTGGACAACCACCGGACAGTTGAAGGAATCTGCAAAGAGATCGGTAATAAGGGTCGCTCCGATAGCACTGCCACCGATTCCGAGGAAAGCGATACCTGCAGGTTTCTCGGTGTTTTTAAAGTCCCAATTTTGTGCGAGCTGGGCTGCGTGTTCTACCTGTTGGGGGAAATCGTCCAGCCAGTGCCACATCTGGTCGGGCATAGTAATGTTCCTCTTTAGAATTTGATCAATAAAGCCGGGGTCAGGGGCGACCCCGACTACGGAGAACAAGATTGTTCAGTATTTTCACTCCTGCATGCATAGAACAAAAAAGAACTGGTACAATAGTTCTAATGTATTTATGAGAAAACCTCCCTGAATCTTCTTAATAAAAGATATTTGGGGAAAAATGTCAAGGGATAAGATGGAAATGATGAATGTTATACTCACGGGAGAGAGGGTTTTCTCCTGGGGGAATTAAAATATGCTAAAGAGGAGGAGAATTCCCGCTTTTATTTAATTTTCTGGATTCCGGATTAAGTTCGGAGCGACAGGACTAACCGCCATGCAAATTTAGAGATCCTTCACTGTGTTCAGGATGACAGTTCGGGACTGTTTGGTCCATCGGAGGAAGACTAAGCACGGTATAAAAAAGAAAGGCGGGGGAAACCTGCCAGAGGCAGATAAGCACCCCCGCCTTCCGCTTCTCATTTTATAGTGAGTCGTGATGAAATCAGCCGAAGATGATCGGTTCGGCGATGGTAAGGATATCAGGTCCGGAATCGGTCATGAGGACATCGTTTTCAATACGGAAACCGCCGATATCAGAGGTGATACCAGGTTCGATGGTGAAGACCATACCGGGTTCCAAGGGGGTTTCCTGCCAGTACTTCAGCATTTCGGGGTCTGTGGGTTTGGGCGCCAGTCTGGGGGGATCGTGAACCTCGAGACCGATACCGTGGCCTAAACCATAAGGCATGTTCAAGCCTTTAGATTTAATATGACCGATGGCTGCTTCAGCAACTACATGTGCAGGGATCCCTGGTTCCAGCATGCTAATGGCGAGATCATAGGCTTCGCGGTTGACGTCAATAATCTTCTGTTGTTCAGGCGTCAGCTTACCGAAAGCCATGGGGACGGTGACATCGGTGGCGTAACCCTTCCACATCAGACCAAAGTCAGTTAAAGCCAAGCCGGGTCTATCCAGATACTCTTCGGAAGCGGACGGCACCTGGTGAATCATTCCCGACCGTTGGTGGTTGGCAACTAAGGTTTCAAAGCTGGGACCTTCTGCTCCTCGTTCTTTCATCTCTGTTTCGAGGAAGATAGCGAGATCAACTTCACGGAGACCAGGGAAGGATTCGATGAAAGGTCGTATCTTCTTGATGATCTCACAGGTGACCCTACAGCCTTCACGAATTATCTCTATTTCCTCGGGAGTTTTAATCGAGCGTGCCTGGATGAATGCGTTGGCGATTCCGTCGCCCTGGCAGATAATCTTCGAATCGGGGAAGGCCTCCTGCAACTGGAGCGCCAGCAGATGTGATTCTGTAGGCAGCACTTCGAGACTGAAGCTACCTTTGAATTTTTCCTTCAGCACGTCAACGAGAGCGGCGCGGTAGGAGCGGTTATATTCACCGACATCTACCAGTTTATCTACTTCCGACAACTGCTCTGCCACGATCATATCCCAGGCTACCAGGGTAGTAGATCCATCGGCGAAGAGCAGTATCTGAGCGTCGGAGGGTTGACCGCTCAGGTAGAGCAGATTTTTATTCCTGCCAGTTTCGAAGTCCGATACAAGAACAACATCTATGCTGCGTTTCTTCATATCCGCAAGGATTGCGTCGATTTTCTCGGGAGTAGCAATTTTCATGGTGATATCCGTTTATATTGGTTTGGTGATTTTAATTTCGATTGTTGAATGTTTTTTAATCTTTCGGCTGCCTGGCGATGATGTTCGGGATCGATTTCGGCCAAAATGAAGCGTCTCCTCTCGAGTAAAGAGGCCTCTGCAGTTGAACCACTACCACCGTAAGGATCCAAGACGATATCCCCTGGTTCAGATGAGGATTGGATAATGCTGCGCAGCAGATCTACAGGTTTAGCGGTGCCATGATTAAACTTGTAGTTGGAAACTTTCTTATAAAATTCAATGTTGCCATCATCCTGACGTTTAAGCAGAACGTTGGATTTGCGAGAGCCGCGCAGTCGTCGACTTGTACCCTTAGCTGCAAATATAATGAATTCGTGCTGGGGCGCCCAATTCCCTCTCAGATCCCCGCTGCCATGATTGTTCTTCACCCATACCAGACAATTTTTATAGGTGAATCCCGCCTCTATCAGACTGCGGCGGACATCAGGGAAAGTTAAATGGTCGCAGAAACAATAAAGATGGCATCCACTTTTTAAGACTCTATAGCTTTCCGTGGAAAACAGATCGAGGTCAAGGTCCTCTGTTCTAACAGCTTTAACGCGCGGATGTGCTACAGGCCGATTGCTCTGGTAATCTTTGTAGGGGGGATCAGTAAGAATTAAATCTATCGACTCTTCGGGAAGCTGCGCGAAAAGCTCTGCGTTATCACAACAGGTTGGCTGGTTAATAAATCTGGCTGGGATCTTTGCGGCAGGCTTCATGCGGATTCCGTTAGTAGAGCATTTAGCTATCCTGAAAAAGTAGCAAATAATAAGGTCAATGTCAAGATAATTTTAAATCAGGTATGCTGGCAATACAATTTGTTTTAAGGTATTTTAATCAGGTTCGCGAACCCAAGTTAAATTTCCTCGATTTTTCGTATCGCTTCCTGTACTTCCTTCTCTATGTCGATCATGCCTTCGCTACAGGGATACTCAGCGGTCTTAATATCTTCCAACTGATTCAATATTCTGAGAACTTCGGCGATTTTCTCACTGCCTTTAAGTGAGGATTTGGCCAGTTTCAATTCAGCTTCCGGTAACTCTGTGGACTCGATCAGGCTTTCAAGGGACATCATTAACCCACAATTAAAGTTGTTGATATAATGGGAAACCGTAACCATCGTCTGCCGATAGGATTTGAAGCCGGCTAATTCCTGCTCCTGTTCCCGCATTTTTTTTTGGGTTTCCACGAATTCAAGCGCTCTGATAACCGAAATTTGGAGGTCTTCATCTTCCCAAGGTTTGGGAAAATATTTGTATATCTGACCCTTGTTAATGGCCTGCAGCGCGACTTCCATATCGCCTCTGCCGGTAATCAGCATCCTGATGCATCTCGGTTGAATTTCTCTCGCTTTCTGCAGGAATTCCACGCCGTCCATTCCGGGCATATTGTAATCCGAAAGGATCAGTTCCACTTTTTTCTGCTTTAAGAGTTCAAGCCCAGCTTCACCGCTTTCGGCGAGCTCAATATCAAAGTCGTTATCGATAAAGATGCGTTGAAGTGACTTCAAGACGTTGGGTTCATCATCTACGAAGAGAAGGCAGGGCATTTCCATAATTAAATGTCCTATTCTGCTGAGATTTGGTTCTTTGAGATGATCCGGACTTCATCCATTATGATACGCTCAAGGGGGTTATCACTCTGATCGCGGGGCAAGTTGACAATTTTGTCAACTACTTCCATTCCCTTTATGACCTTACCGAATACGGTGTACTGTCCATCCAGTCCGGGTTGGGGAGCTATGCAGATGTAAAACTGCGAGCCGGCGGTATTGGGTTCAGGTGAACGTGCCATAGCCAGCGTTCCCCGAAGATGCGGACGTTCATTAAACTCAGCATTTATAGTATAGCCAGGTCCACCCAGACCGTCATTAGAACGATCTTCATCCTTGGAATTAGGATCGCCGCCCTGAATGATAAATCCAGGTATGACGCGGTGAAATGCGGTGCTGTCATAGAATCCATCATTGGCCAGCTTTTTGAAGTTTTCTACATGGTTCGGGGCGACATCAGGAAAGAATTCCAATACGATATCACCGAGACGCGTTTTTATTATGGCTAGTTCTTCCATTGTTACTTCAGATTCACCTTTCTTTATTTGTTTCTTTTCATTATCGGTGCAACTCAACGTCATAAATGCCAACAGCAGAATTAATAAAGCGGTCATTTTCATTCGGTGCTTCTCCTCGGGTATGCACGATTCTTCGGACAGATTAGCTTTTTTGTTCGGCATGAATATAGTGAATTTTCACTTGATTGTCAACCGAAATGTGGGCTGTATGATTGGCGAGGAAGATGTGTATTGAAAAGGCCTACAAAACGTATTCGACAATCCGTCTTTAAGTGATATTACGCCAATTTATTTAGATTGTAGATTTTCCCATGTTTCAAATGCGCGCCTCAGGTGGGGAATCACAATAGAACCGCCCGCGATCAAGGCTATTGCCATGGTCTCTTCGACCTCATCATCAGTTGCCCTTACTTCTGAACACTGGATGAGGTGGTAATTTATACAATCATCACAGCGCAATACCAGAGAGGCCACCAGTCCCATCAGCTCTTTCGTTTTATTGGAAAGGGAGCCCTCCCGGTACATCTGTGAATCGAGACTGTAGAATCGTTTTATGCCCTGCCCGGCGTATTTCATGACGATCTCGTTCAGGCGATCGCGTTCTGTTATAAATGATTCAATGTTCTTCATACAATTCTCACCACCATTTAAATTATACAGTTATTTCGCAGAATATTGAGGATTCATCTATTTCGGTTATTTTAGCTTCAAGTCCCAAATGAGAGGCCAGTTGAATGAAGTCATCCGGCTTAATAGTCATTGCTCTGAAACCGTCTCTACAAACAATTATTCCATCTCCCGTAGCATCTAAGTCTATTTCGCCCAGCAACCCTTCATCCGCCTGCATTTGAAACCATTCGAGGCGATCATCCCAGAACTTGTCAGCATAGCTTGAGAAAAGGGCAATCCCGCCAGATCTGGTAACGCGGACACTCTCACCGACCAGATCAAGCTGATCTACTTTGAAAGCAGAAAGACCGTTCTGGATGCATAAAGTCACATCGAAGCAATCATCCGGAAAGGCGAGATGAACGCCGTTCATCTGAAGAAAAGTGAGGTTCTTCAGGTTGGGGAAAAGTTCTCTGCCCAGTTTCAGACTATCATATGACGTATCGATACCAATCGCGATATTCGTCCTCGCTGCCAAAAGCGCAAGCGCTCTGCCATATCCACACCCCAGTTCGAGTACGGTATCTCCAGAATCGATTCGGGAGGATATATATTGTACTTCGGCATCGAGATATTGTTGCACTCGAGGTGGAGCGATGTCGTAACAACGTTTCAAGCGATGCGCGGAGAGGTTCTCAGAGTAATAGCGATCCAAGGTTATACCGCTCCTTAAGACTAATTCGCCGGGAGGATCTTGTAGGTTGTCCCTGCGATCACGACAGTTATGGCTTCATCGGGAGAGAAAGTCAAGTATTTTGCCTGGTCTGCCCATTTGTTGGCAAGTTCATAAAATTCTTCTGAGAGTTGGGTTATTTCCTGGGGAATTACACCTTCCTTTAGCTCCGCATCGATCCATCCATCTTTCTTAAGATAGAAAGTTTTGGAACCTATAATCTTGACTCGATCGACGGTAACTTCTTGGCCTGAAGCATCATAATATTGAGCCTGGGGTGCCACATAGCTCTGCTTCTTCATTCTCCCGGATTGCATGGATTGACTCACGCCTGCAGAGCCACTCTGTTGTGGAACCGCTTCTGCCATCAGATTAAAGACTCGGGGCCCATGTCCGCGCCAGTCTGTTATCTCGACGTCCTCTTCAGCCAGGAAACTGGTATATTGAGTCATTATACCATAGCGAGTACTCAAGGCGACAATTTCATCAACGTATTCTTGTTTCTGGCCGTGAAAGCGGATCTGTTCAATCAACCAGCCGATTTTCTTCTGAGCCCAGAGTCGAGCCACGAAGGCGAATTCTTCTCGGTCTGTCTGCCTGGCAAAGTTAAGCTTATAGGAGAACGTCTGTTTTTGTTCACCGGTTAGACCGCTTAGTTTTGCGATGGCTTTGCCCGAATCGCGGTAGCGTCCGGTTAATATTAACTGACCTCGGTGGAATAAATCGGGCAGGGCAGAAGGGTAGCGGTCGCGAATGCGGAGGCTTCCGAAATCGAGGCTGATATCGGTTAAGGCTGGATTTTGGATTTTAGAGTAGAAGCTGGAAACCTTTGCTTCGATGTCTTCTCCCGGGGGGACATACTCAGCCATTCCGTGGTTTTCAGCACCGAGGCGGTCGAGGAGTACTGCATTGACGTCATAGCCGACACCGAAGGCAAATAATTTGCAGTTCTGCCGGTTCTCCTCCAGAACATTGTCGGTAATTTTGTCAAGTTCGGTTATTCCGGAGGTGGGCAGACCGTCGGTCAGAAAGATAATATAGTTGGGACGGTTATCACCGGGGAATTGTTTCATAGCGGTAGTAAGTGCACCGTGAATATTGGTGCCTCCGCCAGCTTCCATGTTTTCAATCGCGGAGATGGCTTCAATCTTATTCGATTCGTTGAATGGCTTCAAGTCATCCCATAAGGGATCAATCATGGAATTGTAGAAGATGATATTGAAATTATCCTGCTGACCTATATTCCTGGTTATAAACCTTGCAGCACCTCGCGCCTGATCGATCTTTTCGCCTCTCATGCTTCCGGAAACGTCCAGAACCATCACCACATTCTTGGCGATTATCTTTTCTATATCGACTTCGAATTCAGGGCTGGCGAGAAACAGGAAGTAGCCATCTTCCGATTTATCCGGTCGATAGGTAAAAAGGGTGGCGCCTATATCTTCTTCTGATAACGACCAGAATAAACGAAAATCGTGGGCAGGACGGATACCTTCTTCCGACCAATGACCGCTTATACTGTGAGACGTACCAGATCCAAGTTTCAAATCATGAGTAGGAGAATACACATTCTTAACGGAAGCCTTAGATTTCAGTTTGAAATCGATGCGCACTTCTTCCAAGACCTTCTTGGAGAATTTTTCCGTATTCAGGGGATAACGATATTCTACTTGATTCCCATCCGGTGTCAGCAATTCAGTGTAAATCAGTTTTACCGCTCTTTCTCCTCCAGGCGGTAAAGGGAAGACGTTGGTTCGAAACATGCCATTGCCAATATATTCCAGCAGGGCAGGATCTCTTTGCCTGCGCACGATGCTCTCATAGATTCGGCGCGCTTCTTCTTTTCTTAGAATTCGTCCTTCGATTTCCTTATCGTCCACAATTAACGAGAATTTATTTACCTGCGAATTGCGAGGTAAGGGGAAGACATATTCCACCTCAACCAGGTTGCCGGTTTCATTGATGAACGCCTGCTCAACGGTGGTGGTCGCGACCTGATCTTGAATTTCCACGAAGACGCGGTGGTATTTGACGCTGTACAACTCCCCGAGGCGGATGGGTTGGGGTAAAGGGTGTACCGGAATGATTACTCCATCAGCAATCGCTGTAGAGGCAAAACAGAGAGAAATCAAAACGCATATGGCAAACTGGGTATATTTAGGCTGATACTGCATGATAATCCTCCTTAAAATATCAATATTATCTACCTCTAAATACTTAAATGCAGCTAACAGAGTTCCATGTCGAGGTTACGGAGTGAAGGCAACTCATTCTTTTGAAGATGAAACGGCATGCGGATTCGGGGTGGGAGAATAGTTAATCAAGTAGACGGCCGATACGGCGATAATACCACCAATTAAGGTACTCAATGTGGGATTTTCACCGAGAATAGCCCAACTGATCAACACCGCGCTAAACGGCACGGTAAATATAAACGAACTGGCTTTTTCTGCCCCTAATCTTCGCGAGGCGGCGAAGAAAATTGTGGTGGCGAAGGTGGTTGCAAAGAGGGACATATAGACGATATTTACAAGGAAGGAAAGCCCGAAATCGAAAACTTCCCAGATGCCGTATGGCAACGCCAAGAAGAAGCCGAAGACTGTCGCGAGGCAATAGACGTAGAAACTGAACACAAACGGTGATAATTCTGTCTTAGATTTTTCACTGGTAACGGTCAGAAATGCCCAGGAAGTAGCAGCTAACAGGAAGAAGGCATTACCGCTGGCAAAAAGTGTGGTTAAATTAACAGCCCAAACCTGGAGGATAATACTGCCACCGATGAGACCGAGGATCAGTCCAATTATCTGCTTATTAAAAGGGGAACGCCGGAAAATCATCAGGGAAAAGCAAAAAGTTAAGATGGGATTTAGAGTGGTTACGAGGACTCCACCTGCCCCGGCTAAACCATTCTGCAAACCCCAGAAGAAGAATTTATTGTATCCCAAGAGGAAAAGCGAACCTAATAGCAATAATTTTAGTGAGCCTTTTTTCAGGGTGAAGGACTGTCTAAAAAGGAACATAACGGGAATGAAGGTAATAGCAGAGATTAAAAAACGCCAGAAGATCAACACTTCGGGCGCAGCCATATTGGCTAATATCTTTGAAGAAGTCCAAGTTCCGCCCCAGATGGCCATAGACAGGATCATAAGAAGGATGAAAAATGGATTAGAGGGCTGTTTCATCAGGCTAACATGGATAGTAGAAATTTATTAACAGTAAAAGACCAGATGGCATAGCCAGACAGCCGACAATAGCCCAGCGACATCGGCAATCAGTCCCGCCCAGAGAGCATGTCGGACCTTCGATACACCTACGGAACCGAAGTAAACGGCAAGCACGTAAAAGGTGGTTTCGGTGGATCCCATCATAGTGGAGACGAGACGGCCAATGAAAGAATCGGGACCATGAGTGGTGATGATATCGGACATCACACCAAGTGCTCCGCTGCCGGATAGTGGTCGAACTAACGCCATCGGTAAGGCTTCTGCGGGCATACCGATCAGGTTTGTAACAGGTGAAAGGATGGTAGTCAACAGGTCCAAAGCTCCTGAGGCGCGGAAAAATGCGATAGCACAGAGAATAGCAACCAGATAAGGGATGATGCGGACGCCGACATTAAAACCTTCCTTGGCACCTTCAATGAAGGCCTCGTAGAGCTGGACTCTGCGCGAAAGTGCGAAGACAACTATGCCCCCGGCAAGGATAGGAATTGCCCAATCGGAAACAGTTTGTATGAAACCGGAGAAGAGATCAGCCATCTTGATCCTCCAGTTTTACTCTGAATACAGGGAGCTTTTCCAACAGTTTTACCGCAATAACTGCGACTATGGTAGATATACTGGTAGCAAGAATTATCACGCCGATGACTTCACCGGGATTAGCTGATCCTGCAGAAGCGCGAATGGCGATGACCGTAGCCGGGATCAAGGTCACTGAAGAAGTATTGATAGCCAGGAATGTACACATAGCGTTGCTGGCCACTTTTTTATGTGGATTCAAGCGATCCAGTTCTATCATAGCCTTCAATCCTAAGGCGGTAGCGGAATTGCCTAAACCGAGGATATTTGCCGCGAAGTTAGCGACCATAGCGCCTAAAGCAGGATCATCGGAAGGAATTTCGGGAAAAAGAGGTCGCAACACAGGTTTTAGCGTTTTGGATATTAAGCGAATTAAACCTGCCTCTTCAGCGAGACGCATGAGCCCCAACCAGAAAGCCATGATCCCGATCAGGCCGATGGCTAATTCTACGGATCCTTTGGCGGCATCCATTACAGCCTGGGTGCTCTCCGCCATCTTACCGTTAACAGCTGCGAATAGAACACCGCCAACAATTAAAAATGCCCAGATGTAGTTCAAGGTTTAATCTCCTTTTTAATAGTTTGGAGATGCTTCGCTGCGTTCAGAATAACAAAACAAAGTTCATCAAAAATGTTCTTCAGGGCTCCTCTATAGCACGCAAGGCAGCGAGTAAATCTTCGATTAATTTCTGCAATTGATCAGCTTGTATTTTGAGTGATATGGGGGAGTCAACCTGCATGTCCCCTCCCGGTCTCACGGAGATAGTAACTGAAGCCGGCTTTCCTTTGCTTTTATTGATCTTAACAACCGGTAAACTCGAAGATCGATCTGTGCTGATTTTGTTGCCAGAGGCAATTTTACTTTTCATCGCAGCTTTGACCAGATGGTCAACACGAATATTGTCGGGGGAATCAGCGTGACCGCGTATCCATGTCCAGGTTACCTGATGCTTCTTACAAAGCTCATATAACTGCCTCCAAAGGTCCTCATTTTTTACAGGTGAACCGCCCTTCAACTTCCAGTTTCTGTGCAGCCATCCATGGATCCCTTCATTCATACCTCTTGACAGATACTGGCTATCCGTGAAAAGCTCGACCTCAGATGTTTTTTTAAGGGCTTTAAGCGCGTTTATGGCAGCCAGCAATTCCATGCGGTTGTTGGTAGTGTTTTCTACACGGCCGCTTTTTTCCAGGACGTGATTACCGGAAATAATACGAAAGGCCCAACCGCCAGTACCTCCGGGATTTTTATCACAAACGCCATCAGTATATATCTTGATTTTACTTTGAAGTGCAACC
>CBDUWK010000015.1:0-14180 GCA_965370905.1 uncultured bacterium
CGGGGTGTCAAAGCCTGGAAAACATCAATATTTTTCAGCACGTTGCTCAGAGAATCTACATGAGCGACGAAAACGGATCTTTTAATGCGCAATGAGTCATCCCAACCTGACATAGAATCTGCGGGCACATTAATAGTGTGATCGCCATTCACTGTAAAGGTTTCTTTATTCTCAATTCTGTTGACCCTGGCAATAAATTTATCCACCAGAATCGAGTCTTTCTTATCGATCAGGGTCGAATCTTCTTTAACCAGCACGAGAACTTCAGCTAACGCTTCGGTTTTAAGGAGATGATTAAAGAGATCTACCATGAGAGTATCTTGAGTGACGTTCGTTTCAACTGAATCCTCATTCACTTTGAACTCAACCGAACCTTCAAGTGTCGACCTGACGTTAACGTTCAGCTTGTAAGGCAATCCTGAAGTGGCACACAACTTTAAAGAGTCTGCGGGAATTGATATTAACGCCTCGGTTGATTTCATCAGGACAGGATCAGGGGTCATCCAGTCATACTCTATCTGACTTTCCGAATAGATTAATACCGCGTGGTCTTTTATATTCTTCTCTCTGTTGATGACATTAATGGGACTCTGTGAGGTCATCACTATGGTCGTAATTGGAATCTTCTTAAATTGCGGATGTGGAACGGCGAATATGTGCATGGAATCAGGAAGTATTGAATCTCCGACTACCGTCACTTCTCGGATCTTCTCAATGTCGAAACGAGACAGACGAAAATTATCCGTAAAATCCAATAGCAGTGAATCCTTACCGCTCTCCGGATTTCTAGTCAGACTCTCAATGTCATAACGAGGAGCCTGGATCATGGTAGAATCTAAATGAATGAATCCTATATATTCCTTCAGATTATCCATATATCCGAGATTCTTAATCCCGTACTCACGAATGGCGTATGATAGATTTTCCATCTGCAGGCGGCACTGGTCTCGCTCCTCTTCTTGCGCTTTCCAATCTGCCTGAGGAGTCAGAATGCTGACGAGCAGCAAAATCATGAACACTACTATCAACAGCTTTAATATAATCGACCCTTTCGGGTTTATGGATTTAGGCTGAGCCATAGTACCTCCAGGTATGAATCCCTCTGCCCGGACAGAAGGTAGCCTTTAAAACGGTTGTGTTATTTTCTGTTTCTTTTATTTATTAATATTTTAGCGGCGTTTACATCGTGTTCAGTGTTGGTAAGACCGCTCTATCTCTTAAGTGGTGAACATACAATCAAATGCCGAATTCTCTCGAAACGAATATCCCCTATACCCGGGACATCCAATATCTCTTCTATGCTCTGGAAGCCACCGCTTTTATCTCTTATATCAACTATCCTCTGCGCGATTATAAATCCGATACCCGGAAGTTTTTGAAGTTCCGCTTGGGTGGCGTGATTTATATCAAGTAATTGTTCTTGACCAGTCGTAAATTTGGGGGTACGCTGTACATTATTGGTCCGCGCAGAACCGCCTGTGTCATCGTCCTTCAGTACATTCTCATAGTAGGCGTTTCGAATTGCTTCAACAGCAAGTGAATCGCTGGAATCTAATGGTATCGCATCAGGTAAATTCGAATTTTTATATATACTATACCCCCATCCAATTAAAAATGCGGAACAGATAAATAGTATTGCGCGCTTCTCGCCGGTGCTGAACCCCCATTGCGAGAATGGCTTCTTCATGCTGAAAATGCATCCTTCACTTTACCGAAGAACGTTCTTTCCCCGGATTGAGGATTGATGCCTTCACATTTAGAAAGCTCCTCGAAAAGCTTCTTCTCTTCCGAGGATAACTTTGTTGGTGTATAGAGACTAACTATTACCAATTGGTCTCCAGAACCGGAGCTGTTCAAGTGCTTTATCCCTTTCCCCCGCAAGCGGAGAATCTTTCCAGACTGAATTCCACCAGGGATATCAATTTTAACGCGTCCGTTGATCGTCGGAATTTCTACGCTGTCTCCGAGTGCTGCCTGTGGAAATGTAACCAACAGCCGGTAGATTATATCATTTCCATGACGCTCAAAGGTCTTATGCGGTCTCTCATTTATGACAACAATAACGTCTCCTGCTGGTCCACCTCTCAGTCCAGCATTACCCTGACCACGGAGCGTCAAATAGTTACCGGATTGTACGCCTGCAGGAATGTCCACAGATAAGGTGGCTTCACCTTTATTGCGACCTTCACTGCCACATCGGGCGCATCTGCTGGTGATAATCTGTCCTGTTCCGCCACACTGGGGGCAGATAGAAGATTGTACAAACTGACCTAAGAATGAGCGCGATACTCTGCGAACTTCCCCTCTACCCTGGCAGGCTGTGCATGTTGATGGTTTCGATCCCTTCTCAGCACCCGATCCACCGCATTCTTCGCATTTCTTCAGTTTGGATATCTTTATCTTTTTAGTAGTGCCTGAGGCAATGTCTTCCAGAGTCAGCTTGAGCGTAATTTGAAGGTCACTGCCCCGCTGCACCCGTTCTCCGTATGAAGCTCTACCACCTCCGAACAAATCCGAAAAGCCTAAACCACCTTCCATGAAAATACGCAGCGCATCGGATAGATCAAAATCAAAACCTCCTGAAAATCCACCGGGTTGCGTCGCCGCGTGTCCAAAACGATCAAAGCGAGCGCGCTTTTCTGGATCAGAGAGTACTGAATAAGCTTCACCGATTTCCTTGAACTTCTCCTCCGCCGTCGAATCGCTTTTATTCTTGTCGGGATGATATTTGATCGCCAGCTTGCGATAAGCTTTCTTTATGTCATCAGCAGAAGCCTGTCGATCCACTCCCAATATTTCATAGTAATCTGTCTTTGCCACAGTCATCTATTTCAAGAAGAAACAACTACCTTTGTATGTCTTATCACCCTGTCGCCCAACTTAAAGCCACGTTCATGTTCTTGCAACACGATATCGGCCTCCTGGCCCTCTTCTTCCTGCTGCATAATGGCTTCATGGAGTTCAGGATTGAATGGATTTCCGACCGCCTCGATAGGAGCCAACCCACGAGCAGCCAAAATATTCCAAAGTTTTTCTCTGATCAACTGAATCCCCTGCAGCAGGCTTTCATTATCCGCCTCACCATTGACACTAACGCGATCTAAATCATCCAACACTGGTAACAGACTGGCTATTAACGATTCCTCCGCACTTTGGATCAGAGCTTCAAATTCCTGCCTCTTGCGTTTTTTGAAATTCTCGAATTCTGCGGATTTTCGCAGGTACAGGTTCTTGTATTCATCAAGTTCCAAGCGAACTTGGCCAATTTCGTCTTCGGTTTCAGGCTCAACATTATCGGGTGCAGTGACTTCACCTTCTATATCCACTGTATCGACCTGCTCCTTAGTAGAACTGTCGGCTTTGGTATGTTTTTGATTTTTCTTGCTTTTCACCATCCCCTCAAAGCAGAGTAAAGTAATTTTCTATCTCATTACCCTAAAGCATCATCTATCTTCTTCGTGGTATATTCCACAACGGAAACAGCCTTAGGATAATTCATCCGAGTCGGCCCGATTAATCCTATCGCACCGCAGAGATTTCTGAATTTATACGGTGCGGTAACAATTGACAGAGATGAAAGTGATTTCGTTGCATTTTCACTACCTATTGTTACCTGAACACCATCTATTTTACGGGCAAACAGATGTAAGAACAACGACTTATCTTCAAGTAGAGTTAAGATCTTTCGTAATTCCTCTACATTATAGAACTCTGGCTGCAAGGTCAGCTCACGTACACCACCAACCAGATAATCATCGTGATCGTCGAAATCGAAAAGTCTATCGGCTTGATCAATTAAGGTTCGAGCCAGAAGTGATTTCTCAACGCCAGTTCCCTTCATCCTCTCGTGAATGGAGCTCCTGATATCCGTCAGTTTCAGCCCGGCAAGCCTTTGATTCATAAAAGCAGTCAGCCACTCAATATCCTCACGATCAACTTCCGATTGCACTTCGAGGAAGATACTGCGAACGAACCCGGATTGAATGGTGATCACGAGTAGAACTTTCCCTCCGCCGATGCTGATTAAATCAAGACGATGCAGCACACCTTCGCGCATAGGGGGAGACATAACTACACAGAGTAAACTCGAAATTTCACCCAAAAGGTGAGCCGTTTGTTCCAGCACATCCTTCACATCCGATGTAACAATCTTACCGATCTTTTGATCTAAGAGATCTCGCTCACGCGCCGTCAGGCGGCTATGCTTCATCAAGCTATCTACAAAAAGTCGATAACCCTGTTCTGTTGGCATCCTTCCGGCTGAGGTGTGAGGCTGATATAATAGCCCAATCTCCTCCAGGTCAGCCATGACATTCCGAATCGTTGCAGGCGAGAATCGACCCTGCAGCCGCTTTGAGAGTGTCCTGGATCCGATGGGAGTTGCGGTCATTATATACTGGGCAATGACTTCCCTGAGAATAAGCCTTTCTCTGGTTGAGAGGTCTCTAATTGGCATACTATTAAGATAAATTTCGAATTTGTTTCCCGTGGGAAAAACTGAGCATAGCCAGTTGACTGGTACACCCAGATTTATATTCTACTCTATCGTATTAAGATAAAGAAAAAGTGTTAAAATGTCAAGTAAAATTGTGGGCTTTGCCAGAATTAACCAATAATCCATATCTCAATCCCCGTTCAGAGGTACGATATTGTTGGCGGTTTAATACCTCCAGTAGAGAATCTATCAATATGGTGCCTGGTAAAATGATTTCAGCTCGTCGCTTTCCAATACCGACGATGCCTCTTCGTTCCTCAACAGGGATAGCGGAAAACTGGTCAATAAAATCGTGAATCCTTCGCCTGGTCATAAGATGACCGGCGATTTTCTCCGGTTGATAGGCAGCCAACTTCAGATTGGCCGCGGCAAGCGAAGAGGCAGTTCCACCGCAAATGATGAGGTCGCACCCTTTACCCAAAAGTTCCTCCGGCAGCATTGCTACAGCTTTTTTGGTTGCGGATCGCACACGATCTATTTCATCAGGCAGCGGTGGATCGTGTTTTAGGAACAACTTATCCAGGGATACCGCACCGACAGGCAGAGAAGTCGAAAACAAGATTTCTATACCCTGCCCAAGGATGATTTCAGATGACCCTCCACCGATATCCGCTGCAATTATCCTCTTGCTCTGATCCTGTAAACCCGAGAGTATCCCGAAGTAAGTGAGAACAGCTTCTTCCTGGCCACTGATGACATTGATTTTGATACCAAGTTGATCCCACGCTCGATCTATTAATATCTGCGCGTTTTCCGCTTTTCGCAGAGCTTCTGTTGCAGCAACGTGGATCTCAGTCGCGTATCTTGAATCGGCGATTTTCTTAAAATCCCGCAGAAGCGCTACGTTGTGCTCGATTGTTTCTTCGCTTAATCGTCCATCTTCACCGAGTCCCCGCCCCAGATCGTTAGTACGTACATCGTGATGAACAGGATATATCCTCCCAAGCTCGTCAACCTTAGCAATTAAAAAAAGGGTTGAATTGGTTCCTATATCAAGTGAAGCCAGAACCCTCTCTGCGCCCGTTACACTTTTATGCATTAATTGTGATTATTTGCTTAACTATCTTTTTTTACCACATCTATAGATCCATTCCAGTACTACTCTACCGACTTTACCCAGCGACTCGGCCGAACAATTATCCGGAATGTCTTCGATGGTATGCCAGTATTGATATTCAAAATCTATCAGATTAATTGCCGGGATGCCTTCCTGAAGCAGTGGAACGTGGTCATCGTACACTGGCGTCCCTGGACCAGTGTCGAAGCAGCTCTCGCCCATCTCTTCTGCCAGGAGATATATCTCATTAAGGAGTTCAGGTGCTGACATTCTCGAATAGAGCTCCTGGGGTATATGCAGATCCGCATCTCCTACCATATCCAGCAATACAACAGCTTCCGGCAGCGGGATTTCAAGGTTTTGCGCGTACCACCGTGAACCCTGACAGTACTCATCCAACCTTCCCTCCCGTCCCATGTCTTCACCGTCGAAGAGCACAATGTCAACTCCAATACCAGGGTCGTTTAGACCAATACAGCGACTTATTTCCAGCAAAACAGCTACACCTGAAGCCCCATCGTTAGCACCCAGAACTGGCTTATTGTGATTGACGGTAAGCCTATCTTGATCCGCCCAGGGGCGTGTATCCCAATGGGCACAGAGCATTACCCTGCGTGAATGCGCAGGCCAGAATTTTGCCACCAAATTCACCAGGCTATGTGTATCTCCTGTTTTCGGGTTTACACCGAGAAATGTCTGCCGTTGCACGGACTCGGCATAATTCTGCAATTCATCTTCGAGGTAGTCGAGACACTGCGCATGAGCTTTGCTACCGGGTGTTCGTGGCCCGAACGAACATTGAGCAATGAGATTATCCCAGGCGCGTGATTCATCGAAATGAGCGGCTTGTGCTAAAGCGTCCACGTGACTCTGGATCAGAAACGCGGATATGAGAATGCTAAATATTTGTACTCTTTTAAACATCACCTGGATACAGCCCATATTTTTATATTATCCACGTATGGTAATATTAACTCTGATCCCAAATTCCTGGAAGTTCGAATCCTGTGCTTTGCTCTTGTTCGTGCCGTATTCGAAATGCATACCGCCTGTTACCGTGTTAGAGAAAGTATAATCCACGGCGGGTTTGATCGACCAGGTATTGGTAAAAGTGGTCTCGATGAATTCACCTTCAGCATCCTGCTCCTGTTTACTTTTCGAATAATTAAACGACATAGAAATAGTAGTATTATTTTTAAATCGCTTATTTTTAAACGGCCATACAGGAATCGGTATTTTAAACCCGGTTTTCATAGTATAGCTGGCCGATATTTGAGCGCTCTTCTGAACGCTCCTGGATATTGAGGGGGAAGGAAATAGATTTACATCACCAGTCTCAGTCCAATTATAACGAACACTCGAGGTAATTCCTCTTTTCCAGGTGAAATTCAAACCAACCAAGGGGCTGAAATTACGCGTGTAGTGGTGCTTCTCTATGTTACTCTTGGTATTCTTCCAATTTGTCGCCTTTGACCCATTATAGGAATTTTCCAGTGAAACGCTCTCCGTGATATTTTGAAATAGAGGAAACTTCTCAAGGCCTGACCAGGTTAGCGTCCAGTCCGGTATAGGCAGTTCCGTAACGCTAATAGAGTCGCCGCCGATTTTAAAGAAAAACAGCTTCGATTGTGAATAGGAACCGGTGAGACTAGTGGTTTCATTTCTGTTCCAGGCATAATTGTAATTCAGCGATAACTTAAGATTGCGAGTAAAATCAAGTCCGGATTTAAACTTATAGTTGTCGCTTCTGGTCCGCGTCGAAGTACCGCTATAAGAAGCAGCATTAGGGATTTTGGAGAAATCGTCCGGATCAAACCCTAACTGGTAAGCCAGACCACCCTGACCATCCACCAGAGGATCCGAAAAGTTTTTTTGTTGGGTGTAATCAATACGTACATCCCGCAGTCTGCTGAAAGTATAACGGAGAGCATACCAAAAGTCCTGAATGGCGCTCTGCCGAGTTGGTTTGGATATTGTGGGAAGCACACGTGTGGAATCTCCCTCTTCACCTCCCTCTTCCTGCCCCAGGGAATCTGATGGTTCTCCACTTCCAGGTTCACCTTCTTCGGGCACTTGTGTTTCGCCCTCCTCACCTTGATCTCCCGGATTGGAGGGTTCGCTCTGTACACCAGGTGTCCCCTGATCTTCGCCAGTCGCAGGTCTAACCGGCTTGGTGAATATTTGTGTTAGCTTCAAAGTCCCAGAGGCGCTGATTGTATTTCCGTTTGTAATTGTCTGCGCGCTGGGGATATAACCCTGCCCCCATGACCAGTGATAGGACGTATTGTAGCGAAAATCCGTATCCAACCAGGACAGAAGCGTTGGCGTATAGGAGCTGGTCACCGACTGAGTGACGTCCATATCCTCATCCCAACCAAAATCACCCGAAGCGAGATCTTCGATTCCTTTTGGATTGTTGGGATCCATTAGCAGATCGGACTTGTGCGTACGGGTAACGTCGAAAGTCAAATTCTCAAATGGTCTAAGACCGCTCGATGCAGTTTTAGTAAGAAAGAAAGACTGATTGGATTGAAAATTACCCGCACGATAAAGCGTTTCGCTGAGAGACTCGGTACCTGACATAGAAAGATTCAGCTTCGTTATCAGGTAATAAAATCTGACGCTCGAGTACTTCCTTAATACGGGAATGCCCTTCAACCATGAGAGGAAAGCTATGGAAGGGCGCCCAAAGGTCAGGTTATAAGCAATATTCCCGCTATGGGATATAGTTTCAGACAATTTCGTAGTGGGATCTGATCTTTCCTGATGCGAATAATCATAACTACTCGACAAATTATCGATGGTGTATTTAAGCACGGGGCTAGATGAAGGCGTGTTCTTGGAAACGTTGATACCACCGCCATAGGTTTGGCTGTAGGTCTTAACCGTATCGACCTGGAGCGGATCGTCAGTATCGACCAATATATCGCTGTTGGTAAAATAGTAGGGAACGTCTTCCGATTGTGAAAAGTTTGCGCTAACCGGGATTGCAACCCCCCATTTGGGATTTAAAAATTTTTGTATCTGAATTGATCCGGTCGCTGATCCGGATATGGAATTCCTCCTGGTTCCACTCCGGGTATTGACGTTATGAAAATCACCGTCAGACACTTCCATATTCACGTGCAGCGAGGCTAAATCTGCCAACGTTAGATCAGCCGAAGCGCGCGCTTTGCGTCCAATATCCTTTTTTACCCCGCTGACTCGCAGTTCGTCAACCCAGATCTCCAGGTTTTCATCCTCATTGACGTTTAAACCGATCGGTATGATTCCCAAGCTGAACTGGCGAATCTGTGACAGTGAGGGATTACCCATAACACTTAAGGTGTCGCCGTCGCCAACCGCAATAGTATCTGGAATGTCAGGTCTCTTCAGTTGAGGTAACTGAGTCAGATCGATTTCGATATCATTTTTACTACTCCAGTTAGCCCAAACTCGCTGCTTATATTCGTAATAGTTACGAGTGGTATCGGATCCAAAACGGAAGAACATCCATATCTGTTGATTGTCATCGTTGAAATCGATCTCGTTATCATCAGAGTATACACCTCCGCCATGGACGAACATCTTTAGCTTGCGGTACTCAAGAAAATCCATATTTTCGTATAATTGCCGCACAACCAATCCTTCGGTGCTATCAGCCAGTTCATTTATCCTCAGCACCAGCGATTGTTCCTGGCTTATGATGTCGGTGACCGGATCTCTCTCACCGGCAACACCTGGAGGCGATTTGTAATTGGGATCGTCGTAGGTGTTTATCACTTCTACTGAAACTGGCTCATAATAAGTCTGTGTTATGGGATCTAATTCTGGGACGGCTTCCCACTCATTGCTGACAATTTCGAGCGTTGCAATAGAGATTTCTATAGTATCCTGATCGGCAAAGCCATCGAACCAGAGTTTGACGTATTGTATTTGCGTAAGGTCAGGCGTCCCCAACGTTTCACCCGATTCAATAGGGATTCGGTACATCTTCCATCCGTCCTCGTTGGGGGCGGTAACCAGGGTTTTAGGTGTAGGGTACCACTGCCCGCCTGGATTTAGTCCGTAATCAACACCTGGAACCGTTTCGGAGAGATCAAGGGTGTACCTGAAGAAGTTCTCTTGGGTATCCAGGAAATTGTCATTATCAAGGTCTTCGGTGTCAGGATAGCGCCCGCCCTCATCATTATAGTTACCCTCGGTGCCGTTGATTTTCCAGACGTTGTACGGATCAGCGGGATTATAAGCCCAATCATCATTTGATGCAGGTTCATATGGATCCCTTACTCCGTCGTCATTCAGATCCCAGAAATCTGTTGTATCCGATGCAGCCCAGCCATCCAGACCTGTGTCTTCACCATCTTCAGGATCTATAAATCCGTTGCCCTGAGTCTGACCCTGGAAGGGAATATCTTCTGTATCAAGTTGACCGTTGGGTATAAGATCTTCGCTTATCTGTCCTAAATCCAGGTGAAGTTTTCCCGGAACGTCATAGCGATTGCTACCGAGTTCCTTCACTCGCAGAATTACTTCAATATACTTAGCGTTTTCCTGATTGTGATAACCGGCTGAAAGAGCCCTCATAATGCCGGCCCAGGATGATTCGATAGGATCTTCCTTGTTTTGCGGGTATCTATCATCCGGAGGAGTGGGACTGAAAAAGCAGGTTAACACATGCGCGCGCTGTGCAACGTTTGAGTTTGTGGGCCTATTGGGCCAGATATCTTTGATGGCTATCTGGTCATAAGGATTGAACCAGACAAAACCACCCCGGCTTCTCCCATCAATGGTATCTGGATAAGAAGCCTGCCGCCACTGCCTGCGCATGATACCTAAAGGGCTAGTTTTCTTTATCGATTCGAAATCATCAACGTAGGCAACGCCATCAGGATCGCCCGTGCCTTCGTTATTCAACGAATTTGGGTTCGGATGAACCTGTGCGTATTCCATCTCAACCTTAAATTCAGATGGTGCATCCGTCTCCACCAGTGGAATATAATCTACCGCTTTGGTCAGGAATTTGGGTTTAAAGACCAGTCTGGTATTTATATCCCAGAGAAAGTTTCGCAGGGGTTCATTGCCGATGCGAACGCGATCCTGCAATGGCTTCTCATTTAAATAGAGCGCGGTAACACCTATAAACGATTGATCCCACAATTGGTATTCTCCACGAATTCCAAGCAGAGTTTTCTTATCAAGCTGGAACAGTTCGCCCGATTCGTAGATGATCTCAAGGTTCGCAGATGGTGACAGCGCTGCCTGGTTCAATATGGTCAATGTACCCGAATAATAGTCTATGGTGTAGTCGCTGCCCTTCCTAAGTTGCTTTCCGCCCAAGTAAATCTCTTCTGATCCCTCAAGTACGTTAAATCCTAAATTGTAGGTCGCTTTTACACTTTTGAATTTCGCCTTAATGCTGAAGTTCGTAGGCAATGATTGTGTTGAGTCATAGATTGAGGGGAAACGGAGGCTATCGGGATAATTGTCTGCATTCGACCATGGCGGAGGATCTTCTGTATTTAAAACGATATATCCTTCCTGCGGGTCGAAGGGCCGCAGATCCGGGAAGATTATCTCGCCATAATTGAAATTTACCAGGACAGGGTTATCGTCAATAAGTCCGTCCGGATTATTTCCCCCCGTTTCATTTCTAATATCCAACCCGAATAAGGTGAGGAATGTCTGCTGCTCTCCATCGAACTCCATAGTCTCCATTTCCGTCGTGCCAGAAGGATTATAGGCGATCTTCATGGAGAATCCTTCTTTTTCGATATTAACTCCCTGCAAGCTGTAGACGTGGTGCCAGGCCAGAGGCCAGGTCTGATCAGAGGGCAGAGGACTCGCGGGACGCAACAGCTTTAAGATTGTAGTATCACCTGAAGTTGTGGTGAGATCGCCGTAGATAATGCCATCATCAGTGGCATAAGCAACTGCCAGAACGTCAGAAGTTGATACTGGAGTACTCAGCCGAATATACCCCAAGTCTATATTAATTAAATACTGCGATGGATCCAGTCTTATAAAATTCCCCGGTTGAAACTCTTTGTCATCAATAAGGTTATTTGCATCGAGGCTGTCTATAACCTCTTTGTCATAGAACCAATCAATAGAATCAATATCTGTGTCATAATACTCATCGTAGACTGCATAAGCATAAATCTGTTCCGGATCATAGGCGCCAGTATTTCTTTTATACACGTAAAAGTCGTTCTCGCTGATTCTGAAATCCACCCCCAAAAGAGTGTGTTCCATCGATTCATTAAAAACCCGGTATTGATCGCGATATAGCGCGCTTAAGAAGAAATACCTGCCCTCTGAGGGCTGGTTTACCGGAATATCTACCTCGAGTTCCTGCGCGCCACCATTGACCGTGAGCTGGTTTTTCTCGCCTTTTTCCAGGCTGGCAATAGTGGTGAGCGAGAAAGCGCCAAATTTCAACTCAGATTTTATACCGAAAAGGCCTTTATTCTGCCCGGAGAATGTCGCCAGTTGAGTCCCCGTCAATTGGAGACCGATGTTACCAGCCTCTATTTTCTGAATAATCTCATCTTCGTAGCCGGTATATGTCAGTTTCAGAGCGTTCTCAAATTCGAACATCCTTTCGCTGTCCTGATCAACTTCTACCGAGACTTTATCGCCGATCTCACCTTTAATCTTAAATCGCTGCGTTTGATCGATGTGAAAACTATAGTCCGTATCCTGTCCCGTAACAGTTGCCACCTGTGAGCGATCTTCACGGCGGAATCCTCCTTCTATGTTTATATTCCCCGAAATCCTCAGGCGGACACGATCACCCCCGAAAATTTTATTAAAGGTTTTTGATTTGATTTTAAAAGGAATCTCTATAGTCAGCATTTCGCCACCAGCTTGTGCTGCCTGTTGGGTAAGAGCTTCCAGACTGGTTTTTCGGAAAAGCTTGATCTTGTCCATCCTCAGTCGGTATTTTTCATAATCCTCCCGCTTGAAAATTATCGGTTGCAGCCAGTCCTCATCCAGAAGAGTGTGACGAATAAATACGAATTCAGCAGCTGAATCCATTTTCGTGAATGATTTAAAATTCTGAGACTCTACGTCCAGGATAGTTGCTGTAGTATCGCTAAGCATTAATTTGGAAAATGCAAAAGGTCTCTCCAGAGCGCGCAAATCTACCGCACCTGTGATCTTAAGTTCAAGCTTCACCGAAAAGGAATCTGGTGGCATAGCCGAAGCAGAACCGGGAGCAAATAAAAGGAGAAAAATTAGCAGTATTACGGGAAACACCGGACCAAGCATTCTTAGAGGTAGGTACAAGATGTTTGATAGAATAGATATCCTTGGGTCAGCTATTAACTTCATAGATAGTCTAAGCAAGCAGAAGGAACACTTTACCCTTGTCTGCAGTTAGTAAAATTGGTATATTGGGAACAAATACCCCTTTTCGCGAGTCGAATCCTCGGGTGATTGAACTACCCGAACCCGGATTTTGATCCGAGAAAACAGAATTTCCTTGCTTGGAGAGCCTAATGTTGAGTAAAAAAGTGATTGGGAGTTTAATTATAGCCTCATTAATGCTAATAAATTCGGTTTGGTGTGCTGAAATTCCCAAGAGCCCGGAAGTTATGCGAATTTATCAAGGTGAATCTATTTTAAGCACCAACGATTACGACACGCTTCTCTTCCACGACAACGGTAACCCACAATATTATTTCCCCCTTCCCGATGAATGGGGCGATCAATATTTCAACGTGCGTTTTGAAGCTCCTGACTCTTGTAAACTTTTGCAGGCGGAATTCTATTTCATAAGCATACAGGGTGATACCGTTGATTTACCTGACATCAATGTTTACGTTTGGCCCAGCACTTCTCTGCTACCTGCTACAAATCCAGGCGAACCATTGAGTAATTTGCTGGCGGAAGTGCCGGTTGACGGTGAATCGATCAGTCTTCATCCTGATCCTACGATGGTGGAATTTGATATGCCGGACAGCCTCAATTTCGCCCTGGGAGATAGATTTCATATCGGCTGGGAGCCGGCTGATACCGCGGCCACAGACACGATCTTAGCGCTACTATCTGATGATGGTATACCGGAAACCAACTTCAGTGTGGAATATTGGGGGGAGGTAGGCGCATGGGGGACGATCCAAGCGAATTGGAATTTGGGCGTTAACTTCATGATCCGAGCTCAGGTGCATATATTCGAAGATACCACATCAGTATGGCTGGAACCGGAAGTCATTCCACTGGACTTTGCGCTTGAAGGTCCATATCCCAATCCTTTCAATCCGGAGACTAATCTAACCATTTATCTGCAGAAACCACAGAACGTTGTCCTGAATGTCTACGATCTCTCAGGTCGGTTTGTACAGGAAATAGTGAACGGTACATTTCCGGCCGGTCAGCATCTCGTAAACTGGAAACCAGCAAATATTTCTTCTGGATCGTACCTTATAAAGATGACTTCGGATGAGCGTACCATTTCAACGAGGGCTATCCTGCTGAAGTAACAATACCTGTAAATTGAAAACCAAGAGCACCTGATATCTGCAACGGTCTTCGACTGAATTAAGCAAATTTTGATTAGACAAACAGATGCCAATTTACGAATTCGTCTGCAGTATATGCGACCATAAATTCGATGAGTTAGTCAGCGTTTCATTTGATATC
>CBDUWK010000016.1:0-14133 GCA_965370905.1 uncultured bacterium
AGTGTATACCATGTCCCGAAACACATGTATACTATGTTATGATACAGTACAAAAAACCTGACGCAACAGCTAACTTCACCTTCAACATCTTCCATCGTCTTTCCCTACCGCAGTACGTAGTACATAAGTTGGGTCAATCCGTTTTAACGGTGACCCAACGGATTGCTTGACGCCTTAACCAATTCTTCTACATATACGCTACTCTATCCCAATCTTTGTAGCAATATGAATCACCTTTAATTATCTAAACTATTGATATTATAAGATATACGATTTATTGATTTTGGCATCTATATTGTATTCTATGAACGATTGGGACAGCTTGCTGGTATATGGCGAGACGTGGTGCTGTTCGAATGCCGGAGTTGCGTTATTGGTATGTAGTTTATGAAGTAATCGGTTTCACTCTTGATCACAAACAAATTAATATCACAAATATTAATAATGAACTTAATAGGGCAGAATCCTAATCCAGATAATGGAAGGGATACCATCATGATTAAAACAGTCAAACTAACCACCATCATTGCTCTCATGTTCGCTTTTACAGCATGGGTTTTCGCTGGCGAAATCCATGACGCGGTGACACAGGGTGAATTTGGGACGGTCAAAAAATTGCTGGCCTCAAATCCTGAACTCATTGCCGCACAGGACGAAGCCGGCAGTACACCACTGCACGTCGCGGTTCAAAACGGCCACAAAAAAATAGCCAAATACCTCCTGAAAAAAGGCGCGGAAATCGAGGCGGGCGACAATGAACACACCACACCGCTGCAGACGGCTTCCCTAAGTGGTCACAAAGACCTTGTCGAATACTTGCTTAAACAGGGCGCCGGCCTGCATCGCCAGGATGACAATGGCTTCACTGCTCTTCACTGGGCAGCATATCGCGGTCATTTGGAGGTTGCCGACTATCTCATTAAACAGGGCGCTGATGCGAACGCGCAGAAGAGCGGTGGCAGTACCCCCATGCATGGAGCTGCTTACTATGGTCATCCTGAGATGGTAAGATTGCTGATAGCCCGGGGAGCCGATTTTGAAGCGGTTAATGATGCCGGTTTCACTCCGCTACTCAGTGGTGCAGCTGCTGGACAGATTGAAACGGTGCAAATTCTACTCGAAAAAGGCGCCGACATCGCAGCGAAAAACGAGTGGAACGGCGACGCCATGTATTTCGCAGTCGATTCAGGCAATATCGACCTGGTTAAGCTCCTTCTGGAAAATGGCGTAAAAGTCAAGAGTGATGACCCGGATTGGAGGAACCCCCTCGAAGCTGCGGCCTATGAAGAAGAAATAGAGATAGCTGAACTGCTGATCGAACATGGATCTGACGTAAATTCAGCCGATGAGAACGGCCGCAGACCGTTACATGCTGCCGCGCACCGGGGTAACGCTGAATTTGCAGAACTCCTCCTGAAGAATGGCGCCGATCCAGATGTAAAAGATCAGACTGGAAGGACACCCCTGTACGTTGCAGTCCTAAACGGGTATCACAATTTCGCCGCCGCTTTGATTGCCAACGGTGCTAACCTGGAAACAACGGAAGGGATCTACCAACAAACGCCGCTTCATCGCGCCGTTATTCAGGGCTATGGTGACATTGCTGAAATGCTCTGCCAGCATGGAGCAAACCTGAATGCCATTGAACACCAAGGCAGGACACCCCTATATTTTGCCGGAAAATACGGTCATCAAGGCATAGCTGATCACCTCAAGAAGCGCGGAGCCGTTTCCGAAGTAGAGGAAGAGAATTTCGGGCGATCTCTCCTGCTGGAAAAGTCCTTAAGGCGGGGTGAAGCCATCTTATGGTATCTGGGACACACCGGTTGGGCTATCAAGACGCAGAATCACCTCATGGTTTTCGACTACTGGAAAAGGTGGGCCAGCGCCGATGAACCGTGTTTGGCCAACGGCCATATTTCCTCCCATGAAATTGCAGACCAGAACCTCGCAGTTTACGTAACCCACGAACATGGTGACCACTTTGACACTACTATATTCGATTGGCAGGATAAAGTCAAAAATATAAAGTACATCTACGGCTTCCAGGCGGAAAATCTCCCTCAGTACCGGGAAGCGGCTTATAACGGCCCGGGATATGAATATATAGCTCCGCGCCAGTACCAAGAAGTGGATGGAATGAAGATCTGGACCATCGATTCCAACGATGCTGGAGTAGGTTTCCTGGTGCAGGTTGATGGCATCAGCATCTGGCATGCCGGAGACCATGCAGGCTGGGATGATGAAGATACCAAAGCGGAATTTATCCGGGAAATAGATTACCTCGATGGTCTGGTCGGTGAGGTAGATTTTGCCTTTGTCAATGTAACCGGATGCCGCCATTCGGGGCATCCTGAGGAGCTGTTCGAGGGTAATGCATATACCATTGACAAACTCAACGCACGGGTTACCATCCCCACGCACGGCGTTCATAATGAGCATAAGTACAAGGAATTTGCCGAACGGATGGCGAGTGAAAACTATAATACGGAAATCTATGCGCCCGAAAATTGCGGCGACAATTTCTTCTATCACAATGGCTCTATAATTTCGCTGAAAAATTAGATTCCACGTCGAGAAATACGAGAGCAAAAAGGCAAACGAGCGTGTAACTTTACGCTCCAACAAATTCTTACACCTGATCTAAATAGAATGGCCTGAAAAGTTGATCGAATTTGAAAAGGGGGACGGACGTTATCGCTCCGTCTCCTTTTTCCTGCTTAATGCAAATAATTGCATACGGTTTTGCAGTTCCGTTTTTATTTTATTATATTGGTGGTGATTTTATACCACGTCATCCACTAAAGCAAGTAAGCGCAATTTTTCTAAACTGGATTTTTAGTCGTTTACCTCCTTGTTCATGATAAAAGTTGAACACCAGTATATATAATAAGCACTTAATGTTAAAGGAGTAATAGAAATGAAGACTCTCATCGTCTCTTCACTTTTCTTCGTCATGATCCTGGTTCCCCCTGTTTTTGCCACCACGCAAGAATGCACGCTTGGAACCGCGCTCATCAATTTCTCTGAAGAGTTTGCATCCCCGGTAGTGCAGGTATTTGACGGCATCGCTAAAATCGGCGTGCCCGAATTTGATCTTCTGGCAGAAGAATTCGGTTTTTACGAGATCTCTAGAATTTTTCCGCATAAGGAGAAACCCACAGAACGCTATATGGTCGATTTCTCCCGCTGGCACGTGCTCCGTTTTCCTGCTGAGATTTCCGTTGCTGAAGTTGTGGCTGCCTTCGAGGGAAAACCATTTACAGAAGCTATCGAACCGGAATGGAAATACTACCCTGATTACACCCCCGATGATCCCTTGTTTGGGAGTTGCTGGTTCCTCGAGCAGGTCGAAGCGCCTTTAGCCTGGGATATTACCAAAGGCACTCACCTCGTGAATGTCGCCATCGTAGATTCAGGCATCGATACCGGTCATGTAGAATTGAGAACCGAAAAGTGGATCAACTTTGGTGAGGATCAAAACGGTGATAGTATAATCACCATCTGGGATTGGAATAACCTCGACGATGATGACAACGGGTTCGTGGACGATTTCTGGGGGTGGGATTTCGTAACCTGGGATAATATTCCTCATCCCGACGATCCTACCCAGAGCCACGGGTCTCTCTGTGCCAGCAGCGCCGGAGCTGCCACCGATAATGGTGAAGGCGTAGCATCGACCGGTTTTAATACTCGTTTGATGAGCCTTCGCTCCAATATGTATAGCACAAATTTGGCGCAGGCCATCACCTATGCTGTTGACAACGGCGCTGACATTATCTCTTGCTCCTGGGGCAGCATTCAATCTTCCGGTGTGATCTCAAATGCGGTACAGCACGCTCATAACATGGGATCGATCTTCATCACCTCCGCAGGAAATGATGATTGGCCGCGACCTTTTACTTCGTGGCCATCCTCATACCCGCACGTTATCTCTGTCGGAGCGACTAACCAACAGGATCAGTTAGCCTATTTCTCCAATTACTGTGTCAATCCCTGGGATGGCGTTATAGACGTGTGCGCTCCCGGTGTAAATATCCTCAGCGCCACCTCCGAAGGTGGGTATGAAACCTGGCAAGGTACCTCTGCATCAACACCCATCACTGCAGGAATCTGCGCCTTGGTATTAAGCCTCGATCCGACCTTAACGCCCGCTGAAGTAGAGACCCTCTTAGTGCATGGATGCGAGGACATATACCCCCAGAATCCGGGATTTGAGTGGGGCATACTCGGTCATGGCAGGGTGAATGCCTTCAGAACCTTGCTGCAGATATCGCACTACCTCACCTTTGAGGATATCTATGTTTTGGATATCGGTAACTATGACGGTCGTCCCGATCCTGGCGAAACCTGCGAACTGACCATTACCATCTTCAACCATGAGGATGCTCAGGCTGCTATTGATATTGAAGGAGAGCTTGTTTGTGATGATGAAGCTGTAACTCTCCTTACCTCTACGGTTGGATTTGGCAGTATTCAAAACGGATTCACAGGGATTAACAGCACACCCTTTGAGTTCTTAGTGGGGGAGACTTCACCGCATTTCACCGACTTTACCCTCGTCCTTACCGATGCCTACGGAGCCGTTCAGGAAGTGCAATTCCAGTTGGAGCTCGGCAGACCTGAAATCCTGTTGGTTGACGACGACGCCGGAGAATATTTCCAATCCCACTACCAGGTCTCCTTCGATTCCCTGGATATCTTCGCAGACGTTTGGAACCAAACCGAAGTCACCATCGACGCTGAAGAGCTGCAGAGATACGATGTAATCGTCTGGGAAACCGGCAATACCAGGAATACCCTGGACAGTGACGAACGGGATGCTCTGGAAGCTTTCCTCGATAACGGTGGGAATCTACTTTTCTCCAGTACCAACGCAGGTGCTGATATCGGTGCTACGTCCTTCTATTCGGACTACCTGCACGCAGAATTCGTCATGGATACGGTCCTCGGTATTTTTTACGCCGGCGGTGTTGATGGCTGCCCCTTCAGCAGTGCTAATGATTCGCTGTTCTTCATCGGCGGCGGCGGAGCTAACAACTATCAATCCCTCGATGCCATCTCTCCATTAGGGAATGCTGCCGCAGCGTTTGAATACCTGAACACCGATGAGACCGCCGCCATCTACTTTGATGGCAGCTATAAACTGATCTACCTGGCTTTTCCCTGCGAGACCATATCAGGCGCTATCGGTCGTGCCCGCGAAGAGGTGTTGAACGATATGCTCGGTTGGTTCGGATATGTGAGCGTTCCCCCACTTGTATCCACTCAAGAACCTATCGCCTTCGAACTTAAGCAAAACTACCCCAACCCCTTCAATCCTGAAACGAATCTGACCTACCATCTATTGCAGCCAGGAGAAATCACCCTGGCGATCTATGATATCCAGGGTAGAGAGGTTGCCAGGTTGGTTGAGGGCTGGCAGGCAGCCGGTATCCACGCAACGACCTTCGATGGTACAGAGCTTTCCTCCGGCGTCTACTTCGCCCGCTTAACTGCCGGCGAATTTCACCAGACACAGAAGATGCTGCTGGTGAAGTAAATATTTAGTAGGATAGGTTCTCGAACCACCCTTCAAAATCCGGATAACTGTAAAAGCCCCTTCCCAGGGGCTTTTTATATGGGGATTTGTATATTATTGAGTGAGGGTGTCGATCTTTTTCTACAGTATTTGGAATAGCTCTTCAGTCTTCCAGATAGCCGAGATCCTGCAGTTTTTTACGGATGATGGATTTATCCTCATCGGTCAGTTCTTTGGTCACTTCCAGGTCTGCTAAGGGATGCGATGGTTTGCCCAGTGGAATCAACCACCAGATCCGTTCGTGAAAGTAATAGACCAGGATTTTAATGACGGAATCTATTACCCCCACGCTGAGAGCTAAAAGTCCTTTTCCGGTAACGACGAAGACAATGCTTCCGGTAATCAGAGAAGCAACGATCCTCCAACTGATCGCTTTCAATAAACTTCGCACTTTGCTTTCCTGCATCCTGAAAATACCTCCGATAGGTGATAGCTTTAATTTAATCTTCCTTAAAGTAAAAGTCAAGGTTTTAGTCCTTCGTGTCAGCCTAAACTGAAATGTATTAGATTTACTCGGATGAAACCACCTTGTTCCTCGAGTAACAATGTCAGATTATCCAGATATAGACGAATCAGTTAGGATTTAATAAATATCGTAAATATTACTTGACAAATAAATTACGATATATTATATTATGGACGAATATCATAAGTTAATGTATAATATGCACAGTGTGCAGTTAAGTAAATTATGAACAAAAACGCAAATGGAGAAGTTTCAAAGAAGGCTGTGCGTATCCTGGATACAGCGCAGGAATTGTTCTCCCGGCATGGCTTCAAACGAGTGACAGTCGAAGAGATCTGCCGCCAGGCGGACGCCAGCAAGATGACCTTCTACAAGTACTACTCCAACAAGATCGACCTCATTAAACGCATATTCAACCGCTGGTTCGATGAGGGATATGCCAGATTGGACGAGATTGACGCCATGCCCATCTCTTTTCCGGAGAAACTAGGACTGATAGTCAAGTGGAAGCTGGAACTGGTGGAAAAGTTTAGTTCGCAGTTCATGGACGAATACCTGCAGCCTAATCAGGAATTAGGAGAATTCCTGCAGACACTATCAGTGAAGAGTTACGGCCGCTTTTCCGCTTGGGTGGTGGAGGCTCAGCAGAGAGGTGATATCCGCCCTGACGTCCGCCCGGAATTTCTGCTTTTGATGATGGAGAAACTGCAGGAGCTGATCCGCGATCCCAGACTGAAAAAACTATATCCCGATTACGTTGATCTGGCTCGTGAAGTGAACAACTATTTTTTTTACGGCATATTGCCGGTACCGAGGGGATGAGGTATGATAGGCAGAGTCACAGTAGCAGTTATATTATTACTGATTACCACGAATTTGACTGATGCTGTTGAATTCAACCTTAGGGGTCAGGCCTCCGGATGGTTCACTGATGCTCGCAATAACGATAGCTGGCAAAACAGATCCGGAATTAGGTATATACCCGAACTTAGCATTGGAGGCTCACTTTCCCGAGAAGCCCTGGTGGATGCCGAAGTTTCTTTCAATGGATTCGTCACCACGTCTGATGACGTGATAGACCATTCGGATGTGAAGTTGTACCGACTGAAGCTGCGCTATGCCTCAACGCAGACGGAACTACGTCTCGGTCTGCAGAAAATCAACTTCGGTCCGGCCAGGCTGCTGCGGCCACTGATGTGGTTCGATAGGATCGACCCCAGGGATCCACAAGTTTTGACAAATGGGGTGTGGGGACTACGCTTTACTCATTATTTTCAAAACAATACCAATGTATGGCTCTGGGGGTTGTACGGAGAAGATAAGACCAAGGGACTGGAAAATCTGCCGACCGCAGAAGGAGAAGTGGAGCTTGGCGGGAGAATTCAGCTGCCAGTTCCCCGCGGTGAAATAGGGGGGAGCTTCCACACTCGAACGGTGCATGAGGAAGCGAATAGCATGGCGGATTTCAGGGAGAACCGGCTGGCGCTGGATGGCAGGTGGGACGTTGGAATAGGTTTGTGGTTTGAAGCAGTGGCACAGCAGCAGAATGCGGAGGAATTGGATCACGAGTGGATGCAGATGCTAACGGTGGGGATGGATTATACCTTTGGTCTCGGGAACGGTCTGTATTTATTGATTGAAAACATGACCGTTTCATTATCAAGGGATTTTCTTTCTGACGGTGACAACTTGAACGTTTCCGCGTTCAACCTGAGTTATCCCCTGGGTGTATTAGATTTCTGCAACTATTTCGGCTTCTTTGACTGGAACAGGGAGAAGTTCGATCATTATCTGGGCTGGCAGCGGATTTACGATAATTTCATCATCAATCCCAGCATATTCTGGTACCCGGATGCAGCCGAATCACCGCTCGGTACCGGAGTTAAAGAATCGGGATACGGCTTTAAGTTCATGGTTGTTTACAACCACTAATTTGGTAAACAAGAGGAATAGATAATGGAAAACCAAGCCCTGATTAAAACGCAGCAGCTGGTCAAGCGTTACCCGGTAGGCGATCACGAATTCACCGCGCTTAATGACATTAATCTCGCTTTCGAGGTTGGCGAATTCGCCGGGTTGGTCGGTCCCAGCGGATCTGGAAAGACGACCTTGCTGAACATTATCGGCGCACTGGATAGTCCCTCTGAAGGGCACGCGGTCGTGTTGGGCAGAGACACCAGGCACCTTTCTCACAACCAGGCGGCCCAACTGCGCAACGAAAATATCGGATTCATATTCCAGAGTTATAATCTCCTGTCGGTGTACACTGTCTACGAGAACGTGGAATTTCCGCTGCTGCTCCAGGGGAAGAGTTCCTCTGAACGGGAAAAAGCAGTTTGGCAGGCCCTGGATTGGGTAGGTATAACTGATAAAGCCAGAATGCGTCCGGCGCGTCTCTCTGGCGGAGAAGCTCAGCGTGTAGCTGTAGCTCGGGCTATGGTTAAACAGCCCCGGATCGTTCTGGCAGATGAACCGACTGCAAATTTGGACGCGGCGAATTCACACAACATCCTTAAGACCATGCTCAAATTGAATCGCGAGTTGAAGACCACCTTCGTATTTTCCACGCATGACGAGAAGGTTATAGGCTATCTGCGCAGACAGATTACTTTAATGGATGGAATGGTTGCGGCAGACGAACAAAAAGAACCCCAGTTTAATTAGAGAAGAATCATGTTAGTGTTGAAGTTAGCCGTAAGGAATGTAATCGCGCGGGGAATGCAGACCTGGCTTAACGTATTCGTGCTTTCGCTGGCTTTTGTTGCTATTGTCTGGTTGATGGGATTTTACGACGGCATGCATCAACAGGCTATGAAGGCGATGGTAGATACTGAGTTAGGGGGAGGGCAGTTCTGGCACAGAACCTACGATCCCTCAGATCCGTTAACCCTGGAAGAGAGCTACGCGCCGCTTTCCGAAGACCTAACTGAATTGGTAGCGGGTAATCTTGCCACACCAATTTTAATAACCATAGGCGCAATCTTCCCGCAAGGTCGGGTGCAGACGGCGATGCTCAAGGGGATAGAGCCATCGCAACGGATTGTAGACCTGCCCTCAAACGTATTGAAGCCAGATGATAGTGGCGTCATCCCCGGGCTGATCGGAACCAGGATGGCGGAAAAGACCGATCTGCATGTAGGAGATTACGTCACTGTGCGTTGGCGGGACGCTAACGGCACCTTCGATGCCACTGACGTAAAGATCGTGCATATCATGAGCACAACTGTGCAAGCGGTTGACAACAGCCAGATCTGGCTGCCCTTGAAAACCTTGCGCCAGATGCTCGACGCTCCGGAATCAGCTACCTTGGTTACACTATCAAAAGAGATTGATCAGGTGCCTGAGAGCGGTGTTGAATGGATCTACCGGGATATGGATTACTTGCTGGCAGACTTGATGGAATTGGTCGAGATGAAGAAAGTAGGTGGATCGATTTTTATGACGTTCCTGCTGGCGATGGCGCTGCTGGCAATTTTCGATACACAGGTGCTGACTGTTTTTCGTCGCCGCAAGGAAATGGGGATGTTGATGGCCTTGGGAATGACCCGGGGGAGACTGATCAGCCTGTTCACTCTGGAAGGGACTATGCAGGGTGTTCTGGCATTGCTGATTGGAGCGGTTTACGGCATACCTCTCATGTATTACGGCGTGGTCCACGGGCTTCCACTGCCCGAAGCTATGGACGATTTTGGAGTGGCACTGTCATCCAGGCTCTATTCGAGTTATAGCGCCTATCTGCTCGTTTGGAGTACCGCACTTGTGCTGATTGCAGTCACCATAGTGAGCTTCCTTCCCACCAGGCGAATAACCAAACTCAAGCCCACAGATGCATTGCGGGGGAAACTGTCATGATACATTTCTTGATAAAAGGGCTGCTGCGGGATAAACACCGCAGCATATTCCCTATATTCGTAGTTTCGGGCGGAGTAATGATCACCTGCTTCCTGCACAGCTACCTTAACGGCGTAATGGGTGACTTCGTGCGCACCAATGCCAATTTCGATACCGGCCATGTGAAGATAATGACCAGGGCTTACGCGGAAATTTCCGATCAACTACCCAATGATCTCTGCCTGACCGATGCCGGTGATTTCATAAGCGAGCTTAGCGAAGCTTACCCGAACCTGGAATGGGTGCCACGCATCAGGTTTGGGGGCCTGCTCGATTTCCCCGATGAAACGGGTGAGACTCGCGCGCAGGGACCCGTTTTAGGAATCGGACTGGAGCTTTTCAAGCCGGGATCAAGCGAAATCGAACGCTTCAACCTGAGGAATTCGATGGTTCGTGGCAGACTGCCGCAGTTGCCGGGAGAAATAGTCATCAGCGATGAATTTGCAGAAAAGCTGAAGGTGAAAGTCGGCGATGTTGCCACCCTTATCAGCGCCACTGCCACTGGCAGTATGGCAGTCCAGAACTTCACCGTTTCAGGAACAGTGCGGCTGGGAATCAGTACTCTTGATGCCAGCATCCTGATTGCGGACCTAAAAGACGTGCAATATACTCTGGACATGGAAGGTGCGGCAGGGGAGATACTCGGTTTCTTTTCGAGCGACTTTTACGAAGCTGAAACCGCAGACGTTGTCACTGCGGCGTTCAACGCGAAGTATGCCGATTCTGATGATGAATTCGCGCCGGTGATGTTTACGTTGAAGCAGCAGAATAATTTAGGCGGCATGCTGGATTTCGTGGATTATGAGGGATTTATTTTAGTATCCGTCTTCGTCTTCGTGATATCCATTATCCTCTGGAACGCCGGTCTCATGTCCGGCATTCGCCGTTACGGCGAAATGGGTCTCAGACTGGCTATTGGTGAATCCAAGGGACATGTCTACAAGCTTTTGATTGCGGAATCCGTTGCGGTGGGAATCATAGGATCGACTCTGGGGACTGGACTGGGACTTGCGGGAGGTTATTACCTGCAGGAAGTCGGTATAGATATTTCCACCTTTATGCAGAATTCCACCGTGCTTTTTGCGGACGTGGTGCGAGCGCGGGTGACAACCACCAGCTACTTCATCGGATTTATTCCCGGACTTATGGCTACCATAATAGGCGCAATGATATCAGGCATCGGAATATTCAAACGTGAAACCTCCCAACTTTTCAAGGAATTAGAAGCATGAAAAAGATAGTAGTGTCACTGCTTGTCTGCATGGCGGTGTTTGAGGTCTCAGCTCAAACTTTGACCGGAGACGAAGTATTGCAGAGGATCGACGATAACATGGCTTTAGACCAGGCTGAAGTAGTATCAACCATGATCATCTCCGGCCGCACTGGCAAACGCACCATCACTTCGCGGAGTTGGATCAGGGGCGATGATCGTGCCTTCGTCGAATACCTCTCGCCGCCGCGGGAAAAAGGCAAAAAGATGCTGCGGGTGGAGGGTAAGCTCTGGACCTATGTGCCCGAACCCAACGATCGCATAATCACCATTTCTGGCCACCTTTTACGCCAGTCGGTCATGGGTTCCGACCTCTCTTACGAAGACCTCATGGAAAACAATCGTCTCTCGCAGGTTTATGATGCGCAAGTTCTCGGTGAAGAAGAGCTGAATAGACGAGCTTGCCTGATATTGGAATTGACCGCCTCGGTAGAGAATGTGGCTTATGCCCGGCGTAAAATCTGGGTTGACAACCAGCGCTGGATACCGCTAAAAGAGGAACGCTTCGCCAAAAGCGGAAAACTGCTGAAAACCACCACAATCGAGGAGGTATTCCTGGTTGGTAATCGCTGGTACCCCAAACGGACTGTTTATAAGGACATGCTCTCCAGAGGGGAAGGAACAGAGTTTATCATCGAATCGATAAAATTCGACGTCCAGATTCCCGATCACAAATTCACCAAGGCATCTTTGAGAAAATAGGCCACCGGAGTACCCCACCTCAGTATTCCCCTGTCATGATAATCTCGTGAAAAATCCAGAATATCACGAATAATAACTAAAATATTATTTGTATTCTGGATAAATTCATCATACCTTAAGCAGAATATTTTCACAAACCACACTGATTAAGTTAGCATCCTTCCTTCTATCCTATCTCTACCCGGGAGGATGGGCGTGGATATCTGTCGGAAAATTAGGTTCTCATTTTCCGATAATCCGGAAGAAAATTAGTGACTTTTTCGGTTTATTGAAATATCGACATTTTTAAGAACAGCTTGAAAATCATAATCCTTTATTAAATAAATAGATAGAAACTGCCTGTCAAATTCAATTTTCAAGAATGTTGGTATGCATTTTGTAAATGACTTAATAAATAAATATATCACAAAGCTAATTAAACGAGAATTTAAGGAGAGTAACAATGAAGTATCTTTCTCTGCCAATTGTAGTACTATTTACACTGTTGCTGGTCGCTGCAGCGAATGCTCAGGACTACGTTGGATCGGAAGAATGCGATCTGTGCCACGGTTCGAAGTATGACGAATGGGTTGATAGCGGCCACCACTACAAGTTGAATGCAATAGTTGGCGCGCAGGCTCCAACCTATCCGTTCGAGTACCATGAAGGTACTCCTAACGTGGTGGATCTACCGGTTGTTTACGGCAATCAGTTGGGTTGGGATGACGTCAGTTACGTTATCGGCGGGTATCGCTGGAAAGCAAGGTTTATCGACCCCGACGGTTATATCTACACTGGTGATGTCGATGATGTAACCCAGTGGAATATCTGGACACAGGAGTGGGTAGGCTACCACGCAGGCGAAGTCAATAAGCCCTTTGATTGTGGCCGCTGCCACACCACCGGATATGACGATCAGGGCAACCAGGGTGGTCATCCCGGATTAATCGGAACTTGGAATGAAGATGGCATTGGTTGTGAAGCCTGCCACGGACCGGGAAGCGATCATATTGACGATCCTACCACATCTAACATTACATTGGATGAAAGCGCCGAACTTTGTGGTCAATGTCACTACCGGGACAGCGAACACCGCATTGCTGTATCTGGCCTATGGATTAAGCATCACGAACAGTACGATGAATTCCTCCATTCACCGCACTACGAAAACCTAACTTGCGGAACTTGCCACGATCCGCACCCGAGCACAGTCTACGACCAGGGTGGATTGAAAGCCTCCCCCACCTGCACAACCTGTCATTCTGGCTATGAGATCGAGGGCAAGGAAAGCCTGGAATGCAGGGACTGCCATATGCCGTATTCGGCAAAATCTGGACAGTATCTCAGCGAAAACCAGGCCGACGTCAGTTCACACCAGTTCCGCATCTGGGTGACGACTTCGCCCAAGGACTCCATGTTCTATGACGATCCAGGTGGCGGCACCTTTGTCAGGTTGGATGAGAACGACCAGGTTTATGGTAACACCCTGGACTTCGTCTGCCTCCGCTGTCATACTGACTGGACCATTGATGACGTGTACGACGTAGCTGACGGCATCCATGTGGAAGGCATCGGTGTTAAACCGACTATCGCCGCGCAAGTTGTGGATCGGTATAGCCTGATGCAGAACTTCCCCAACCCATTCAATCCGTCCACGACGATCGTGTTCACGGTTCCGCGTCAGGACGACGTTACTTTATCGGTCTACGATGTTAGTGGAAGAATGGTTGAGGAACTCTACTCTGGCAACCTGAAGCAGGGAGCCTACGAGGTCAATTTCGCAGGTGACAATCTCGCTTCTGGTGTCTACATTTACAGGTTGACAACCAGTGAAGGCGCCTTCTCTAAGAAGATGCTGCTGTTCAAGTAAAAATTGCACAGAATCAGTCGAGCATCCCTGATTGATTAGTCGATTCTGGGATCGATCTTCGTCTGATTTCGGGTCCTCCACCCCGGAAATAAGACAATCTCGTTAGGCTATATATCAAAACCTGGGATGCTCGAGATTAAATTTCGTGAGTATTGATTCAGGTCTCTATCACCTCAAGATAGAGACCTGTTTTTTTTGGATTTTTCTCTATCTCAAAGACACATATGCGATCAAGGCTAAAAAATGCTTGAGATACTATTCAATGGAGTTTATACTATAGCGGTTTTCGAAAGTAATTTCCAGCATACGACGCGGAGGATAGACATTTTTGTCTGCCACTAAGTCGGTATTGGAAATTACTTCCGAGCATTAGT
>CBDUWK010000017.1:0-13817 GCA_965370905.1 uncultured bacterium
AAAATCAACCCCCTCGAAGAACTGATCTAAGGGATCGCCCTCAACTTCCCAGAGAACGAAACCGCTGCCATCGTCAACAGAAGACTTTTCAAACGGGAAGCTGTCAGATGCCCAGACAGTAAGGCTGGCCAAATCGCCCATCTTCCAGATCATGTCGTAGTTACCAGCCGGCCAGCCAGCAGGAATAGGCCAATCCATACCGGGACGAACTATGGAGAAACCGCTTGCGAAGGTTAAACTCCGGTTGGGAACCTCTGGAGGTGTAACCTCCGGTGGAATCTCGATCCACAGATCGAAGTCCACCGAAGATATTTCGTTGTTCTGCAGGGAAGCGTCAAAATTGATGTAGCCACCTCCGGCCGGTACCGGGGAACCGTAATTGTAAGTCAGGGCAACGGTAACGTCCGGGGCGCTTTCCACAGATATGGTATAATATGGACTGTAGGTAGTATTCTGATTCACGGAGGTATCCACCGCCTTCACCCTAACCTCGATGATATCTCCTGGCTGAACTGTACTCGTGGGAGTACCAGTATAAAAAACAGCATACGGTTCTTCCAGCGGCATATCTGCGTCATCCTGAGGAATTCCGTTTATCGAGTGCTCCAGAGTTACCGAACTTATCCAGCGATTGTCTAAAGCATACGTCGTAAAAGTATAAGGCCATTCTGGCGCCAGCAGCGTCTGAGTTGGACGGAAATCTACCACCGGCGCTTCCGTATCCGGTCCTACGTAGAAGTGATGCGGATTGCCAACCCCGATATAGGGGTGATTTTCTATTCTACCAGAACCATCTTCTGCTTCAAGGTAATAATATATATCCGTGCCGTCCGGCTGCTGGAGGATTTCACCGTAATAGATATCATCCCCTTGATACGTCATCGCAGCAGGGCTGTAAGTCCCGCTTTCGGTTTTCCACATGATGACCGGCGGCCCGATCAGTGGCTCGTTGCTGTAGGGGTGAATGTCTGCTTCCAGGTAGTAGTCGCCACCGGTGTTCTCCAGATCATGTACAGGCACATGCACTATCCTCAGCATATACCTGTCCGCCGCTTCGTGAGTCCTGCAGTGAAGGGCGTCCAGGAACATGAATGAGGGATAAGAGTAACCTTGTACAATATAGCCTGGAAGCGCTGCGATAAATGTGGCTATCGCCGTCGAATCACCGACCGGATCACCGGAAAGTGCCACAAAGACATGATCTTTCAAAAAGAGCGAGTTGGCGTAACCCAGGCCTGGTATGCGCAGAATTTCATAGGGACGCCCATAACCACTCATCAGAGTTAACCAGTACGCAACGTTTTCTTCTATTATCGGGTTGGTCGGGTCAACTTCAATAACTAAAATGCGCCCCGGATCCAGGAATTTCGCATGACAGTCAATGTGGGGCACCCAGTTGTTGAATGGATCGGGTACTGTTCTCAAATTGGTGATCCCCAGGTATTCCTCGAAAATCCCATCAATCTGTTCAGGAGTTAGCGGTTCATTTTCCCAGTACGTGTAATCCGTGGTGATGGCTGTTCCCATGCCATCCGTCATGTAATTACCGCCCTCAAGATAAAGCCCGGTCTCGTAAACCGGAATTCCCAATGTATCCCCAAGGATCTGGGTTATTTCGCCATCATTGACACTTGGCCAAGGATATAAGTTTTGAATCATTCCCTGTTCATCATCGCCGTTAAAAATATACCAGGGGCCGAAATCTCGGGTATAAGGCAGATTTTCATCCCCGGTAAAGACAAACATACATACCGAGGTATCAATCCCTTCTCTCAGATAATCATCGACTGCCTGCTGCATCCAGTATTCGTTTTCCACAAAAGTGACCACTTCGACAACCTCGGACATATCCGCTACCAGTTCTAAAGGTATTTCCAGAGGATAGCATATGAGAACACCCGTCATCGGTTCCCATTCAGCCATAGCTACCGCAGGTTGGGGCGGCGGATCATCAGTGGGACCCGTTGCAGGTGGATTATATTGACGGTATTTCTGGTGTAACTCTAGTTTGTTGCTGAACTCGTCCGCCTGAGCATAGTTTATGCACAATAGTAGGGTGAGCAGACTTATCCCCATCAATTTGAAATCCTTAGCAGAGCAGATCATGGTAGTTTCCTCTTTTTTTTTCAATCTCTATCGTCTGGGTCTCTATCTCTATCGAGTTGGATCGTGGTGTAGTGGAACCAGATCCGGCTGAACAGGTAATGGTTGAACTATTCTCAAAAACAGGTTTGACTGTTTTATGAAGACGTCTTTAATATCCATGTTTTGGTTATCAGCGCAGACAAAATACGTACCCTCCAACAAGGCAACCAATGCACGTGCGCCGTCCTCACAATCAGTATCATCTCTGATTTCCCCCAGCTTTCTGCCTTCTTCGATCACAGAGGCGGCAGAAGCTAAATATTGCTGTTGATAGGCATTATATCTCTCCTCGATTTTCGGGTATTGTGCAATGGTTTCAAAAGTCAACAGATCGAAAGTAACTCTCTCAATCTCATCGCCGGCTAACTTCTCATTCCATTCGAGAAAATCATCCGCAGCCAAAGTAAAAATACCTTCGAGGCGGACGATTGGTGAGATACTATCGTTGTTAAGATAATTTATAAGTTTTTCCAGGTATCGGAAGAACGTGAGTTCAACTAATGATTCAAGCAGCGCTTCCTTGCTGGGGAAGTAGTAATAGATAGCAGGCTTCGTTATGCCCACTGCGGCGGCAATTTGATTCATTGAAACCTTATTTATCCCCAGTTTGGAATAAAGCTTCAAGGCTGTGTATGTTATCTGATCGCGCGTAGTCATAATTATAACCCTCTGCTTAGGCGTTTACTTACCGGTCGGTAACTTAATATACAACAATTTATTCCAAAAGTCAATAGCAAGGAGAGAATAATTTAAAAAAATCTTAGTACAATCTCAGAATTACGGTCAAACACTCCTCAATAACCACCGGCCCTTCAAAAACCAGTAGAAAATTATCGCAGTTTCCAATATGCTGGCTGCAACCCAGGTCCACCATATAGCCGTTTGATCGAATCCCAATTTCTGGGTCATTATTATAATTGCCGGAATTTGTGCACCCCATAGGCTTAGCACGGATATAACCATGGGGGGGACGTTGTTACCGGCACCGCGAAATACGCTGTCTGTTATCATGAACAACCCATAAAATGGCAGCACTAAAGCGATTATACGCAGCATCTCCACACTCAGGGAGATGGTTGACTCATCCTGAAAAAAGGCGCTGGAAATATCCCGGGCGAAAAAGAATTGGACGGCGGCGAGTATCAACATGAATCCTACTGTAAAGATTTGTGATTGTGATGCTGTTTCCCGGGCTCTCTGTTTTAAACCCGACCCGAGAATATTCCCGATTAATGGGGATATACCTCGTCCCAGACCGTCTATGCTCAATATACCGATCATGAGCAGGCGTATGCCCATACCGTATACTGCAATGACTTTGGTGCCGAATTCAGCTACGATAGAGATGATTATAAACTCACTGATAGAAAAACTCAAGAAAACCACACCCACGGGAAAGCCGATCCTGATCATCCGCATCATACTCTGCCAACTGTGTGGGATCTCTTGCTTTAATCTTATCTGTACCGGGGCTCTTCTACTCGTCAGCCAGCATATACCGATGATGACAACACAGGCATAACTGACGATGGAGGCGATGGCAGCTCCCACGATCCCCAGTTGCGGTAACGGTCCCCATCCAAATATTAGAACCGGATCGAGAGCGATATTTAAAATCATTCCGGCAATCATTATGTACATTGCCGTGAGCGGAGCTTCAATGCTTCTTAATATGGAGTAGATAGATTCCAACGCGAAGCGAAAGCAGAGGGCGATGAGCATGATACGGCCATATTCTATGGCTAATCCCAGGACGTCGTCTTCGGCTCCGATTAAGATCAACAGCGGTTTGATGAAGAGAAATCCTAAAAAGCCGAACAGACAAGCCAGAATAATTTTCAAGGCAAATCCCAGCTTGATGGCATCACCGCTTCTGTCGAGGTCTGCTTCGCCGTACCTGCGGCTGATGATGGCGATAGCGCCCATATCCACAATTTCGTTGACTGCGAAAAACAGAAAGTAGATCACCTCGAAAAGGGTGATGGCGGCGATGTACTGTTCGCCGAGTTTACCCACCCAAAACACGTCGACAAGAGTGTAGACATTCAGGGTGAGGAAACCGATCATGGAGGGGAAACCCATATGGAAAATGGAGCGAAAGACGCTGCCGCTGGCGAAATCGAAGTGTCGGGATGGATTATCTAAATCGGCGGGATTTGTTCTTTCCTCGTGTGGGTCGTGTATGGGAGGCTTTATTGTTTCTGAATTCTGCCCCTAAAAACTAACCAATACACCAGATAAAAGCAAGGTGATATTATTAAAAGGGGCTGTCCCAAAAGTAACTTTTCGGGTCATTGCGAGGAACGAAGTGACGAAGCAATCTCTTGATAATCAACAGGTTATGAGATTGCTTCGCTTCGCTCGCAATGACATTTTTTGGCTTTTGGGACAGCCCCGTATTGAATTTCTAACTCTGCAACGAGTTTATTTAATCAGTATCATCTTCTTCACCGCGTTGAATTCTTTTGCTGCGATGCATGACGATCCATCCAACAAATGGTAATCGTGTTCTAATAGGTTGACCGACACGGGGTCGGAATCAATGTTATCTCTGCCTTACTACCCTTTATTAGGAAAGGATCAACTTGCTGATGTCTAAGAATTACCCAATCACTCGATGTGGATATTCAGGCGATCTGTTCTGAAAGTTCAGAATCTTCTTATTTTGAACTTCACCGGAACGTATCTCTATCGCTTTTCGAATCACTTCGTCCCTATCCCAGGCATCAGGTCCGTTCATCACAATTGGCAGAAAAGGAATCAGGCTTTTCGATATTTCCCAGGAAGCGCTGTTCCAGAGGTATGAAGGTGTATGGTCAACCGCGTAGTAATGGATATCACCCACCATAAACATCGGATTTTCGAAGGTAGTGGGTTTGGCAAACGGGAATCCCATTCCTTCGTCGCAACTGATATCAATAATCAGCACCCCTGATTTCAATCGATCGATTTCGCTTTTATGCACGAAAGTCAGCGGGTTATCGGTATCCTGCAGAATCCCGTTGACAATAATATCCGCCTGCGAAAGATCTTCGATGAAGGGTTTTTCCGAACCGTCCTCATTCTGGACGAAAAGCCGGTCAGAATCATCCTTTTTAATCTGTCGGTAACAAACCCCAAGTACTTGGTTAGCAACCATTTCAGCTGGGTTCATAGTATAGGCATTGATTTCGTGAATACCCCTGGATTGTAGGGCGTATATAGCGCCGCGACTGACGGATCCAAAATTGATCACGGCTGCCTTTCGGCATGGGCCATAGTGTCCGTCTGATCCGGTTAAGTTCAATGCATGCATAACTCCCGCGTAACCTGCGATTTCATTGTTCTTAAAAAAAATGTGTGACAGCCATTCACCTGAAGGCGTCCAGGTATTCATCGATTCCCAGGTGATCAATGTCAGCTTGTGATCTATTGCAACCTGGGCTAAATCCTTCTGCTGGACCACGTGCGCCCATCCCCATAGGACGCCATTCTCCCTGATAGACTGAAAGTCCTTTAGCAGTGGTTTGGGCATCAGGACAACATCCGATTCTTTCAGTATCTGTTCCCGATTGGCCAATCCTCCAGATAATCCCAATAATTTATTATCATCGACGCCGAATGGCACTCCGTAGCCATATTCGAAAGTGAGGTGCTTGGCGATTTCTTTCGGTATCCATTCTAGCTGATCCGGATGAATGGGAACTCTCTGTTCATTCTCTTTTTGAGATTTAGCAATCACACCAATATTTAACAGATTCAATTTATCCTCCTGCCTGATCAGCTTGTATGTAGATGAACTTCATCCCAATATAACGTACGCGCTGATAAAAATCAAACAGTAAATAAGTAAAAGGGCGATCACGAGGATCGCCCTAACGGTTTACGGTTCTCTGTTCACGGTTAACGGTCACTTCATCAGCACCATCTTCCCGCTGGCGTTGAAGTCTCCCGCCTCAAACCGATAGATATAGACGCCAGAAGCCAGATTCGATGCATCGAAAGTTACCTCATGGATTCCTGCATCTCTATAACCTTCAACCAACTCCGCTACCTTCCGTCCGGATATATCGTAAACTGCAAGGTTTACCCGACTTGCGGCTTGCAGCTTGTAGCTGAGAACTGTCGTCGGATTGAAGGGATTGGGGTAGTTCCCAAGCAAGGCGAACTCGCTAACTGCGGCAGACTGATCCAAGTCCACGTCCTCAAAAAGCTGGTCCAGTGGATCGCCTTCAACCTCCCGGAGTGCAAAGCCGCTGCCATCGTCTACAAAAGACTTTTCAAATGGGAAGCTATCAGAAGACCATACAGTAAGACTGGCTAAATCGCCTACATTCCAGATCATGTCATAGTTACCAGCCGGCCAATCGGCAGGAATCGGCCAGTCCATGCCGGGGCGAACGATAGAGAAACCACCCGTGAAAGTTAAACTCCGGTTGGGTACGTCTGGAGGTAATAACTCAGGCGGAATCTCGACCCACAGGTCGAAGTCAACCGAAGATATTTCGTTGTTTTGCAGGGAAGCGTCAAAGTTGATGTAACCCCCTCCCGCCGGTACCGGGGAACCGTAATTATATGTCAAAGCAACGGTAACGTCTGGCGCGCTTTCTACAGAAATCGTATAGTAGGGACTGTATGTGGTGTTCTGATTCACGGAAGTATCAATCGCTTTCACCCTAACTTCTATGATATCTCCCGGCTGAACCGTACTCGTGGGAGTGCCAGTATAATAAACCGCATATGGTTCTTCCAGCGGCATGTCCGCGTCATCCTGAGGAATTCCATTTATGGAGTGCTCCAACGTCACCGAACTTATCCAGCGATCGTCTAAAGCATATGTCGTGAAAGTGAGAGGCCACTCTGGCGCCAGCAGCGTCTCCGGCGGACGGAAATCTACCATCGGCACTTCAGTGTCCGGTCCCACATGGAAATGGTGCGGATCGCCAGGACCAATATATGGATGGTTTTCAACTCGGCCAGATCCATCTTCAGCTTCGAGGTAGTAGTATATATCCGTGCCATCCGGTTGTTGAGGGATTTCACCATAATAGATATCATCTCCCGCAAAGGTCAAAGCAACAGGGCTGTAACTCCCTCCATCGGCCTTCCACATGATGACCGGCGGCCCGATTAACGGTTCGTTGCTGTAGGGGTGAATATCGGCTTCCAGATAGTAGCCGCCACCGGTATTCTCCAGATCATGAACAGGTACATGGACGATCCTCAGCATATACCTGTCCGCCATTTCATGTGTACGGCAGTGCAGGGCATCCAGGAACATGAATGAGGGATAAGGATAACCTTCTACAGTATAACCGGGAAGCGCAGCGCTAAACGTGGCTACGGCGGTAGAATCACCTATTGGGTCACCGGATAACGCAACAAATACATTGTCATTTAAAAACAGCGAATTGGCATAGCCCAGGCCTGGTATGCGTAAAATTTCGTAGGGACGCCCATAACCACTCATCAGCGTTGACCAGTACACAACGTTTTCTTCTATTATCGGGTTAGGCGGGTCGACTTCAATAACTATAATGCGCCCTGGATCCAGGAATTTCGCATGACAATCAATGTGAGGTACCCAGTTATTAAACGGATCGGGTACGGTTCTTAGATTATTAATTCCTAGGTATTCCTCGAAAATCCCATCAATCTGTTCAGGAGTTAGCGGTTCATTTCCCCAGTAGGTGTAATCCGTGGTGATACAGGTGCCCATCCCGTCGGTCATATAATTACCACCTTCAGCCTGCAGCCCGGTTTCGTAAACGGGAATTCCCAGAGTATCTCCTAAAGCGGGTACAATCCAATTATACTGGAAGTAATTATTGCTGATCATACCCTGTTCGTCATCACCGTTAAAGATATACCAGGGGCCGTGATCTCTCGTGTACGGTCCAATAGATTGTCCGATGAACAGGAACGTACATTTGGATGTATCAACTCCCGCATGAACATAATCGTTTATGGCTTGCTGCATTGCGCTTTCGTTGACTACCTCGGTCATTACTTCTACGACTTCAGCCATATCTGCAACTAGTTCTAACGGTATGGCAAGGGGATAGGTAATCAGCACACCTGTGGCTGGTTCCCATTCTGCCACTGCAAGCGCCGGTTGAGGCGGGGGATCGTCCGTTGGTCCGGTGACCGGCAGCTTCCGCTTTTGCATCTCCTGGAAGAATTTGATTTTATTGAGTTCTTCTTCTGCGCCGACGATGCTGTATGTCAGCAGGATGGTGAGTAAACAGATTCCCACCCACTTGAAGTTGGTATGCACAAAGGTCATGGCGTTTCCTCTCAGATTTTATATCTTAATGATGTGTTATTCATATTTCGTATATTACCAAATTATTCCGTTATTGACCGGCTATTTCATCAACACCATTTTCCCATTGGCGTTGAAATTTCCCGCCTCAAACCGATAGATATAGACGCCAGAAGCCAGATTCGATGCATCGAAAGTTACCTCATGGATTCCTGCATCTCTATAACCTTCAACCAACTCCGCTACCTTCCGTCCGGATATATCGTAAACTGCAAGGTTTACCCGACTTGCAGCTTGCAGTTGGTAACTGAGAACTGTTGTCGGATTGAACGGGTTGGGGTGAATCTCAACCAGCATGAATTCGTCAGGGCGATTGGAAACAGATCCGGGATTATCAATCTCGTCGAGAGGATTGGGATAGTTGCTGGATAAGAACGGGACAAAATTGGGAATTCCGGTAACTCCATCCTTGGTAAATGGGAATCCACTCTCATCCCAGATTTGAGAGGGATGATTGCCAACACGACCCCAGAACATGTATTCGCCTGCAGCCCAACTGGCAGGAATCGGCCAGTTCATCGCGGGACGATAGATGGTATGCCCGGCCGGGAAAGTCAAGTTGCGTTGAGCGATGGTTGTGGGTGCTCCACCTTCATACTCAATTGCTACCCAGAGGTCGAAATTGACCGATTGGGTTTCGAGATTCTCCAGAGCTATGTCAAGCCCAATGTAGCCTCCCCCGATCGGCACAGGAGAACCGTACAGGTAGGTGAGATCTACGGTAACGTTTTCCGGCGGTGGCTGATCCGTGAAGCCTAAAAGCTGGACGTCATCGGCGAAGAAGCCGTCACCGACGACCCCACCATCGGACTTGAATTCAAAGCGGAATTTGAAGTAGGATCCACCCGCATAGGCGTTTAGATCGATGAATTCATGCGCCCAGGCAACCTGAGTTCCTTCATAGCCGGGTTGACCATTAGGCTGCACGCCGATTCCGCTCCCTGCAACAGTATATTGCCCGGCCACCGGCGTCCAACTGGATCCATTGGTGGAGACCTCAATCTGGCAAAAATCGTAATTAGACTCGATGTCCCAGCGCGCCCATAAATCCAACCATACCGAGGTGGCGTCGGATAAATTGACCGGCTGTGATAGCGTCATCACGGCGGTACGATTATTAGTGTAATTACCTCCAGGCGAATCCGAGAAACTGTAGCTGCCGCCATGCGGATTGTCATTGTCCAATCCCCAGGAACTGGAAACCGTCCAGTTTCCCATTCCCGATTCTGCGTTGTCGGCGAAGAAAACGGTCGGTGTACCCACTATCAGCGAGAACACTTCCGTGCTGATGTAGCCATCCTGGTCAATAGTAAGGGTAAAATCAACTTCATGCCCGATGGGGCACCCGGATGCAACGTCGGCGACGAAGGGATCTGAGGCATTACTGGCAGCCGACCAGCTCGCAATGGACCCTGTTGTGGTTATCGCGGTGGAAAGGGTAACGTACGGATCAATTGTCGTCAGTTCGATTGTAACGGGGTCTGCGATCCCTCTACCCCGATTGAAAACTTCCACTATCAACTCTTCCGTTTCGCCAGGCGTCAGGTAGCCATCCGCAACTTCTGTGGATGAATAGTTAACCTGCGCTCCGGCGCACCAGAACATGTTTAGATGACACCTTAGTTGATCAGCAGCTTCAGGCATGATGTATTGGATACTGGGCCAGAAACCGTTCTCGCCGACCTCCGGTTCCACGTTGATTATGTTTTGTTCGTGAAGCTGCCAATCCTGCGTCCTGCCGTTCGAAGCGTACATAATCTGTCTGCAGTAGCCGTATGTATAGCCGTTTTCTGCCGCGGCGTAAGCTAAATAATCCATATGCAGATCGTAGGGATCCGGGGGCACATAGTCATAGCCATAGGCGGTGAGGTATTTCCCTGCCGCGGTGTGTACTGTCATAGCCGTAATGATTTCATGTTGTCCGATAAAGTCCATCATCGTCTGCGTTTCAGGTTCCGAGCCGGGTGCGGGACCTCGGTAGGTACTGGAACTGGGAGTAGGACTCGATCCCTGATTGTCGTAACCCCATTGGTATGGATAGTTACGGTTTAGATCGACGCCATAAACTCCGCCGCCATTATCACGCCGGTTCTTGCGCCAGTATCCGCCTCCGTTGGGATTGGTGAACTCATTATACAGGAGACCATCTGGATTAACCACCGGCACGAAGTAAAATTCGCGGTTATCAACCAGATAAGTTACTTCGGGATCGGTGCCGTAATTTTCTAGGAGATACCACATGGCATATAGCACACACGTATAACTCCCGGGTTCACGGGCATGGTGCAGAGCATCGAATAAACCCTCCGGCTCAGCCTCGTTTATATTCACGTTATCCGAAATCTTCACCATGTATATGGGATTTTCTTCCCACCCCGAACCTATCACAACTTTCTCGGCACAGATGTCCGGGTAGAGCAGGTTCATGGAATCCAGATCGGCTACGATCTCGGCGAAATTATAAAATCCACCCATGGAGCCGTACTTCATGTGCACCGGATCATCGTCCGTCCACTGGGGAATATTCAGCAGATTGTTCTCACATACTTTACTGCTATAGGCACCTAAATCGTCTATAGTCACAGTGTGCGGAATGCCAAGATTTTTTATCTGATCCAACTCCAGCTCATCCACTACTAATTCCAAACCTTCACCCTTGATGAACTTCGATCCGCATTCCAGATCAACGCCTATCTCCTGCAGAGAGGCTATAGTTTCCGGCGATGGCACCGGAATAAAAATCTGCTGGTATTTCTCGGCCCCGTTTGCGACCGGTTGGATCGACAAAAACAGGGCGGTAATAACCAGAACGACAGTAATTTGCGAGCGATTCATTATGCCTCCTCAACTTCCATTTTATCTGAGTGTCTAATTCATGATAGCTGTTAACTATACAATATACGAATTATCCAACCCAAAGTCAAGTGATTATTGTCGCCTGGGGTAAATTTTTTATTACTAAAGCAAAAACCAGCGCTCCGTCGAACACCGGTTTGGTATTCAGCATTGGGAATCAGTCTCACACAAACACATTTACTTACATTCTGGAATCTACCCCTCCAGTCAATTTTTCTTGAGATTTCGACACACTTCCCCAAGATCCCCATTTGTAAAAAAACACTTGACTATCACTCCAAAATTGTGTAAAAGATGAAAGTGCAATTATCCCCAGAGGTGTATAATGGCAGTCGGTACGCTATCTAAAGCATTTATCTGGATGTTTCTCGCTGCAGTTTTGGCTTATCCCGTTGTGGCAGGAGTGACCCTTGACCTGCAGATTGAAGCGCCCACCAACCTGGAAGTCTTTTTCCTCGAAGATTTAAATGTTTCCGGTCAGGCGCCAGCTTCTATCGTCTTTTCCGCAACCGTAATCTCCGATATTGACCCGATCCAGGCATACTTTGTCTTCATTATGAGCAACTCCGGCGGCGAAATTATGAGTAGCCAATCGAATCGGTTTCCCCTCGAACCCGGAGTGCTTCATATAACTAACCTCGATCTCACTGAAGATGGCAGCGAGTGGGAATTGGAGGACTACGAGATTAGTTCTAACGCCACTGATATAAAAAATCAATTGCTGCAGACCGGCTATTTCCCTTCGGATACCTACCATCTGCGCTTGGAATTACACCGCGCTGATAATGATGCGCTTCTGCCCGCCGACAATGCCACCATAGTGCTGACAAATCCTTTCACCATCAATCTGATTTCACCATATGGATCGCCCTCCAGCCCGGCGATTGTTTCCATCACCACGCCCGTTTTTACCTGGTCTTCCCAGGCTACGCAGTTTCTTTTAAAGATATGTGAAAAAACCTCCGAAAACAGCGATCCCGAATCGGTCATGATGAGCAGACCGCACTACGAAACGGACCTTTCGGATCCGCTGTTCATGCAGAGTTTTCTATATCCCGGTTCAGGTATCCGCCCTCTGGAGCCTTATCATACTTACTACTGGCAGGTTACCTCCCTGGTGCAGACCTCCAGTGGTTTGAGCCAATATCCCAGCCAGATCGGCGCTTTCACCCTTCTCACACAACCCGACCCGGAATTGCAGCGGATGCTGCTGGCGCTGCAGCGGATTTTAGGCGCAGATTTTGAAAATGTGATGGGGCAGTTATCGGGCTTTCAACCCTCAGGCGCAGTTCGGGAGGATGGCGGAATCATCACCCTGGATGAATTGGAAGAGATTGCCACGCGGTTCGAACAGGGTACTTACAGAATGTTGACGGTGGGGACTCAATGAGAGAAATCTTGATGAAACGACTAATGCAGTTGATACCTGCTGTATTAACCGGTTTTCTGATGGTAGCTACCGCATTCTCCCAGCAGCCTGCAGATGAAGATCCCTTTATCGCGGTTGTCTTGAAAGTTACTTCGATCGTGCAGGTTCAGTCGTCAGACAAAGAGGAACTTGTCTCACTTAAGAAGGATGACCGCCTCTACCCCGGTGACCGCATCGTCTGCGGAGATGATGGTTATGCATCCCTGATCTTTGCCGATACTGCCGTGGAATTGAAGCTTTATCCAAATTCAGATTTGACGCTTCAGGGAGCGCGCACTTCCAGCAGTATAGTCAAACGCATCTTCTTGCCCATTGGCAAGCTATTACTAAAAGTTCTGCGCGGCGACATGGAGGTCGTCACTCCCACCTCGGTGGCTTCCGTAAAGGGGACCGAATGGTGGACTTTAGTGGAATCCGCGGGCTTGACCAAGGTCATTGTCCTGGAAGGTGAGGTTGAAGTAGAACATCGAGAGACCGGCGAGACGGTGGTCGTGGAAGCTGGAAATACCGCTGTCAGTACAAGCGCGGGTGAACTGGAAGTCACTCCCACGGACGAATCCGAGATACCGAACCAGGAAGTAGAGGACCGCGGCACCCTCGATATTGAATTCCAGGACGGTTCCGGCGAAATCAGAACTATTCACATAGAATTCGAAAAATAGTATTTGGCAGTTCAATTGGAATGCGATTAAAACTGGAGGCGTTTAAACAGGATAATTTCTTTGTTTCCCCAAGAATGAAGAAGTTTCTTCGTCTGCTTCTAATATTCGGCCTGTTTTCCACTACGGCAGCCCAGCAAGTAAACCTTACCCCCGGTATTTACCATCAGCCAGTAATCTCATCTCCAGCCCATCAAAACATCTATATATCGGTGGAAATGGAAGAAAGCATTGGTGGAATCGCATCCGCCAACCTGCTTTTCCGCCCTTCAGGCGCTGAGTTTCGCACGGTTGAAATGGATCCTCTTCCCGGCGGCCTGACAGCGTCGATTCCCTCCGAACTGGTTGAACCACCTCAGATCGAATACGCCATCATAATTGAGTTGATGGATGGCACTACCGCATCTTTTCCCCAGATCGATCC
>CBDUWK010000018.1:0-13792 GCA_965370905.1 uncultured bacterium
GGTGGATTATTCTACGGAAGCCTATCTGATAAGCTGGGACGCTGGCGTGTAATGGTATGGTCGCCTTTGATGTCCACACCCTTCCTTTACTTTTTTCTAATGACGCAAGGATTGCTCTCCGTGCTTATGCTCTTCATTGCCGGCAGCCTGGTATTCGCATCGGCGCCGACAGTTGTCGTTTCGGCGCAAAAAATGATGCCCGGCCGTGAGGCGATGGCGTCCGCTTTGCAGATTGGCTTCGCCTGGGGTTCTGCAGGAATAATGATGGGACTTGTCGGGCATGCAGGAGAGATCTTCGGGGTTAAGGAGGTCTTATATATAGCCGCGGGAATGCCGCTGCTGGTGGGATTGTTTGGGTTCTTCTTAAGAGACCATAGATACCAGTTCGAGGCTTAAAGTAAAGAGTTCTGCAGGTACTTAATTATATTCCCCAACCGGTTTTCCCCAAACGCGCATAATTATGATGATAGCCAGACAGCCCAACGGCAAGCTGAGCAACGGTGAAATTCCGAACCCGGAGGGGAGATAACCGATTAATAGACCTACCGATGCTGCTATCAGTGCGTACGGAATCTGTGTGCGCACGTGGTCGAGGTGATCCGCCCCGGAGGCCATTGACGACATTACCGTGGTATCGGATATCGGCGAGGCGTGATCTCCGAAAACCGATCCTGCCAATACTGCACCGATAGAGCTTATCATGATCGTACTGCTGACTTCGGGACTCAAACCGGCTTCGATGGGGAGGGTGTAAGAGGTCGGTGCAATAATGGGCATGAGAATAGATAGGGTACCCCATGAAGTACCCGTGGCGAATGCAATACCACCTGAAATAATAAACGTTAACGCCGGAATCAGGTGTGGGGAAAGGATACCTTTTGATTTATCCACGATATATGATGCAGTTTCCATCTCCTGGCATATCCCTCCGATAGCCCACGCAAGCAGAAGCACCACTATAGCCGCAGTCATCGCCTTGATACCATCCACGAAGGCTGACATAGTCTTTAACATTGTAAGACCTGCACCGAAACAACCCAGCAACCCGGCTGTTAGAGCGCCTGCAAAACTCGACCACATCAAGACTGCAAAAGAATTAGCTTCCGAAATAATCTGATATAGAGGCGCATTTTGAGCGGCTTCTCCCATACTGATTCGACCGTGGAAGTACAGCCCCAGAAATGTTACCATTACCACTATGAAGACCGGAATAACCCCCCAGAGCCAGGACCACTCAGTAAGAGTAACTTTGCTTAGATCGGTTGATTCCGAGGTCGCTAAGGGATTTGCGCCGTCTGCTGATACCTTCCCGGTCTGCCTGCATCTCCGTTCTGCCCTCAACATGGGTCCCAAGTCTCGGTTCCATAATCCGATCAGGAAAACCAATAACAACATGAATAGGGGGTAGAATCGATAAGGGATGGTTTTAATGAAGATTCCATAAGCTTCAGTTGGAGAAGAGATAACTCCTGTGGGTACCAGTCCATCTGCTATTAGACTGACCTCAAAACCGATCCAGGTCGATATAAGCGCGATGGAGGCAATTGGTGCTGCGGTTGCATCGACAATAAAACTTAACTTCTCTCTGCTAATGCGCAATCGATCAGTGAGCGGCCTGAAAGTATTCCCGACAATGAGAGTGTTCGCATAATCATCGAAAAAGATAAAAATTCCCATAGTCCATGCTGCAATTTGACCCGAACGAGGGCCTTTGGCCCATTTGCTGATTTTCTGCACGATTCCGGCAGCGCCGCCGGCAGCGCCGATGATGCCCACCATACCGCCTAAGGTCAGGCTGAATAACAGGATAGAGGCATGATCGGAGTCCGCCAAAGCGTCTATTAAATGATGATCCAAGGTTCGCATCAATCCCGTTACGATATTGCCCCCCACGAGGTACGAAGCCCCCAGCCATATTCCACCGAATAGGGCTAATAGTACCTCACGGGTAAGCAGGGCGAGTATAATTGCAAAAACCGGCGGTAGAATTGATAGATAGCCATAACTGCTTCCAGGGTGAGGCGAATCGAAGAGAGTCGCTCCTGCCAGGATGCACATAATCAGAATCAATATCAGTTTTGAACGCTTCATAAGAAGTTTGAAATTCGATTCAAATATACTAAACTTGGACCTAACCTGTGTTTTTATTAAAGCTACTCCTGCGCCAAGTTAATTAATATATTAGATAATATCAAGCTGAAATCGCTTTTTCCCATCATAATTTAAGAATCATACCAGAATTTAGCGATTCACTTATCACCACCGACAAAGTTTTCATTTGCTTTTTCCATACGAAATGGCTATATTTCTACAATATTCCCCGAATACAATTTTCTATGCGCCCACGAAAAAAATACCTCTTAAAAAGCATTCATGGTCTGATAATACTTTACCTACTATTGCCTGGGATTCTCAGTATCAGTGTGCCGTGCATTAGCAAAGCTGATCTGAGTTTTCACCTCTCTCCTGAAAGGTTGTCCTGGTTTGACTACCAACCGGAAAGGGATACCCTGGTAGCGCCTGTATTAGATTTGGGAGGACCCTGGAACTATGAAGTCGGCAGGAAGAAAGGCGCTATTCCAGTGCCCTCGTGCTATTCCGGCTATGACGGCGAAATAGAGTTTTCTAGACTTTTCAGCATCCCTACCGATTGGCAAAATCGATCCCTGATCCTGATATTTTTCGGGATCAGACATCGCGCCACCATGCGCATTAACGATGTTCTGCTGGGATCATTCCAGGCGTACGGACTCCCCATTAAAATAGAATTGCCCCCACAGATCGTTAATTACAATTCCAGCAATGAACTGATCGTCATTGTGGATAATGAAAAATCTTCTTTAGAAAATCTACCTCTGAAGTCCTTTTTCTTCTCGCCGGTGAATTATGGTGGAATCATCCGAGGTGTGTTTTTACAGGCCTTACCACCGGAAAGAATCGATGAGCTGGATATTCAGCAAGTTTCTAAGAAAGGGAAAGATAGAAAAGGGTCGTTAAATATTTTTGAGGAAGTCGAAGTTGACCTGACAGTTCGATACGATAGTGGTGACAGCAAACCCTCTTTATATTTGGAACTGTTCGACGGTGATGGGTTACAAATCAGCAGAAAAGTTATTAGCCTGGAAAAGGATGGAAGCGAACGTTCGACTAAAAGTCAGGCGCATTTGACGGTTCGCAATCCGCGCTACTGGAAGCCTGGATCACCTCATCAATATCGTCTTAAGGTAAGCTTGAAAAGAAGTGGAGAGACACTTGATCTGGTTGAACGGACATTCGGTTTGCGACATATTTTGCGGGCAGAAGAAACTGACCCAGCAGTGCTGCATGAAATCTTTCTTAAACAACTCGGACCCATTCAGGGAGTTGCATGCGTTGAACAGTGGCCTCATTGTGGAATTTCGCCTTCAAAGCGCCAATTGCGTGCTGAGATTGATCTAATCTATAACCTGGGAGTTAATTTCATAAGAGTTGCTTTTAGCCCGCCTCATCCTTATTTTCTTCATCTCTGCGATAGTTTGGGTATAGGAGTTTTTGCAGAGATTCCAATTTATAACGCCTCTTGTGATATTCTGATGAAGAGCGAGGTGCAAAAGGCAGCGACGACGGCTATGGAGGAATTGGTCGAGTTGGCTCAGATTCATCCGTCCATAATGGCTCTGGGGTGGGGTTCAGGGATAGAACCGGGCGCGGCATCGAAGGGTGATATCATTGAATCCTTGGGCAAAAAGGTAGCCACTGATTTACCTTATTACATCTGTACAGCCGGAGCAGTTGAGGATCCTGGATCTATGCTTATAATCCAACCATCTCCCTCGCAATATTCGAGGGGCGTCGCAGACATTAGTCTTGACGTCAAATCGCACGCTTCTGATAATCGTGATTTGTTACAAGTTCAGAAATTAAGGCAGCAGTTAGGATTCGCCGTTAATGGCACATTGTCCTTTTTTATCAGCTATTTAAAGGACTGGTACGGTGCAAAGCCATTAATTTACAATAATCCAACATTGGAAGGCTACGCTCACCTTGACGGCTTGACAGATATCACCGGTCGCCCTCGGAGTGCCTATTTTCAGCTTAGAGAATTTATTCAGGGAGAACAATCTGAACCTGAATCCGCACTCGTAGTAAGCGCCAGGGAGCCTCCCTGGGAATATCTCGCTATCGGGTTGATATTGTGTGCATTATGCCTCTGGTTAATGCACGCTGATAAACAGTTCCGACAAAACCTGCAGCGGTCGCTTGAACATCCAGGCCGATTTATCAGCAATATTGCCGAAAAACGATTTCTACAGGGTTCACAAACTGCCTTTCTGATCTTCCTCCTGGCGGTAGGAAGCGGTAATTTTATGGCATCTATATTCTACGGTTGGAAGATGAATATCGGCTTTAACGCTCTCTTAGAGAACACTGTCGGGAATGGCTATATAATCGGTTTCTTGAGATCCATAGCATGGGTTCCTTATCAGGGTATCATCTTTTTCAGCGTTCTCACGCTCGTTATCATGTTTGTAACTGCATTATCAATTAAGGCGCTTAACTTCCATGTACAAGCAGATATTTCAATAGTTCAAATAATTTATACATTAGTCTGGTCATTCGTTCCCGCTCTGGTTATCTTACCTCTTGCAATGCTGTATCTCCGAATAGAGGAGATGAGTTTTATCTGCTGGACCTTCTCGATCCTCACTGTTTGGGTTTTCGGCTGGTCCTACCTGAGGTTGATAAAAGCTCTGGGCTTGTTATTGCACAGCGGTTACATAAGACCGATATTGTCCAGTTCAATGGTACCATTTATATTTCTTTTAGTCTATATTGTCCATCTGCAAATCAATCGCCAAACACTGGATTACCTGGGATATTTTTATTATCTTTTCAACACAGGTTAATTTAGTGTATGAGAAACGATTCCGCAACTTTTAAAACATTCTTATAAGGATTTCAGAAGGAACATCCTTGAGTAGTTAAGGTATAATCGAATAAACAAGAGGAAAGCGATTTTGAATACTATGTCAGCAAGCTCAGAGAGCAACAGAGAGCACAAGAGAATCGTCGGTGAGGGTTACGCATTTGACGATCTCCTGTTGCTGCCAGCTCGTTCGGAGATTCTTCCTTCCCAAACTGACGTAAGCACGAGATTCTCGAAAAACATCAACTTGAACATACCACTCGTGTCGGCTGCTATGGATACAGTGACTGAGTCCGGGTTGGCAATCGCACTGGCGCGTTTGGGAGGTATCGGAATCATACATAAAAACCTCACCCCTAAAAAGCAAGCAGACGAAGTCGATAGCGTCAAGAGGGCGGAGAGTCAGATCATTTTTGACCCCATCACTATTTCGCCGAAAGAGACCGTGCGAGATACACTACGAACCATGCAGCAGAAATCAGTTTCCGGAATTCCCGTGGTGGATGGTAAAAAATTAGTGGGTATCGTCACACATCGTGATCTTCGTTTTGAAACTAATCTCGATCAATATGTGTCCGAGGTCATGACCGCCACCCCGCTGGTCACAGCATCTCGTAACACCACCCTGGAAGAAGCTCAGAAAATCCTGCAAAAACATCGCATCGAGAAGTTACTGATCGTGGATGATGCGGGTAAGCTAATTGGGCTTATCACTGTAAAGGACATTCAGAAGAGACAGCAATATCCGCAAGCGTGCAAGGATAAACAAGGACGCTTAAGGGTGGGCGCTGCGGTTGGTGTCGGTGAAGATCTGCTCGAAAGGCTTGAAAGACTGACCGATGCAGGCGTTGACCTCGTAGTGGTGGATACAGCTCATGGACACAGTAAAGGTGTGATCGAGGCTGTGGAAACTATAAGTGAGAAGTACAGCGAACTGGAAGTAGTTGCGGGCAATGTGGGTCGCCCCGAAGCCGTAGCGGATCTGATCTCAGCCGGAGCAAAAGCGGTCAAAGTAGGCATCGGTCCCGGTTCGATCTGCACCACCAGAGTGGTTACGGGTGTAGGTGTGCCGCAGCTAACGGCCATTATGGATTGTGCCGAAGAAGCAGCGAAAAATGACATACCGATTATCGCAGACGGAGGCATTCGTTATTCAGGTGATATAGCTAAGGCGCTGGCTGCAGGAGCCGAATCGGTAATGATCGGTCAACTTTTTGCCGGTATGGAAGAGAGCCCCGGCGAGACGATTGTGCTGGAAGGGCGTAGTTACAAAGTTGTCCGAGGAATGGGATCGCTGGGCGCTATGATGGATGGAAGCGCAGACAGGTATTTCCAGGATGCTGAATCAGCGGGCAAGTTAGTCCCGGAAGGGATTGAAGGACGAGTCCCATATAAAGGCAAACTGGAAGACATTGTCTTCCAGCTGGTGGGAGGAATAAAAGCGGCAATGGGGTATTGCGGCACCCCAGATTTGAAAACCATGCGTCGGTCCGCGCAATTCCTCAAGATCAGTCCTGCAGGATTGCGTGAAAGCCATCCGCACGATGTGGTAATTACCAAGGAAGCTCCAAACTACCAATACTGATCTTTTAAATTACGTTGAAAGCTTGTTGACGCGTCGATGCAATTTGCTTTTATGGTTGGCGGCGAAATTCTTATTTACGATTCCTTTTCGCGTCATCTTGTCCAGCATCGATGTGACCGCGCGCAGCTTCTCCTGAGCTTCTTCAGGTTTCTCGGTCTCTTTAGCCTGGCGGATTAAACTGCGCAGGTTCGAACGATAAGCGCGGTTTCGAAGGTTTGCTGCAGCGCTGGTACGCATGCGTTTTTTACAGGATTTATGTTGTGGCATATTTTCTCCAAAAAATCATAGATAATTAATATAAGGTAAAAATATCTCTTTGTCAAGTACTGAATTAGAGGAAATATATTCGTTAGAGTTACCACCCGAATACTTGCGCAGAGTGGTTGCACTCACCGGAGCGGGGATCTCTGCGGAATCAGGCGTTCCCACGTTCAGAGGAGAGGGTGGACTCTGGAAAAAGCACAGACCGGAAGAATTGGCGACTCCGCAGGCGTTTGGCGCCGACCCACAACTTGTTTGGGATTGGTATATATATCGCCGAAACCTGATTGCTGCAACCCAACCGAATCCGGGGCACCAGGCCTTATTGGAGTTAGAAAGTCTGCTTGGTGATGCATTTACCCTGATAACCCAAAACGTAGATGGATTACACGCTCGAGCAGGGTCTAAGAATATCATCGAATTGCATGGGAATATCTTCGTCAACCGATGCAATGAATGTCATAAAAGATTTTCGGAAGACTCTCTGAATTTTGATCAGTTGCCACCTGAATGCCTCAGCTGCGGAGGAGCTGTACGCCCCGGAGTAGTCTGGTTCGGTGAAGGGTTAGACAGCATCGCCATTGAAGACGCCTTTTCAAATTCTCATCAGGCGACCTTGTTTTTATCGATAGGTACATCGGCGGTAGTTCACCCTGCTGCTTCTCTGCCTCAGATAGCCAAACAGAACGGGGCATACTTGCTTGAAATCAATCCGGAGCGAACGCCGTTATCGTCGCTGGCCGATGTGGTAATTAACGGATCCTCAGCAAAAGTGCTGCCACCTCTCGTTGAAAAAATCGCACAAGTATTATCTTCGAGCTCAGACTAATATGTCGATTTTATGAAATCCTGCTATAAAAAGACATTTCCAATTCTCGTCATCATTGGCGTTGTTTCCATCTGGTTGTCTTCATGCGCCTACTTTAACACGTACTACAACGCCAAGTACTACTTTAAGGAAGGCCAGAAGGAGAATGAGAACAACAATACCGGGCGACCTCAAACGGCCAATTACCAGAAGTCGATAAATTCTGCAGCTCGCGTGATCGAATATTATCCCGATAGCAAGTACGTCGATGATGCCATTATCATGATGGGGAAGGCATACTATGAGATAAGATCGTATCCCAAAGCCAAAAGAAAGTGTGAAGAATTAATTACGAATTACCCCGAATCACCTTTAGTTTATGAGGCGCGCCTGTATCTCGGAAAGACTTTAATCGGAATGCGTAAACCAGAGGAAGGCATTGCCATCCTGAACGATCTCTGGATCGATGAGGGTGTGCCAATGGAGATGCGCATTAAAAGCCAGACAACCCAGGCGGATTACTACTTTGAAAAAGAAAATTATAGACAGGCTCTGAAGGAATATGAAAAAATTCTCGGTTCTCTTAAAGATAAAAGGGAGCGAGCGGACATTAGGTATCAGATAGGCGAGTGTTATTTTGAACTTGGAGAGTTGGAGCAGGCTCATGCCGCCTACGAAAGAGTATTGTCGGAGAAGCCGGGTACGAAAACCCGCTTCGATAGTATCTATAAGAGAGCGAAGTGCCTGGAAAAACTCGGTGACCTTGAAGACGCCTTGAAAATAGATGAAAAATTGTTAAAAAAGGACATTTTCTACGATTTCTATGATAAGGCATATCTGGCTAAGGCGGGAATCTTAGCCGCGCTTGAACGCCGTGAGGAGGCAGTTGAGCTGTACGAAAGGATTCTCGAACTCTACCCTCGCACCCTGGTGTCAGCTGAAGCAAGTTACCATGTGGGACAGATATATTGGCAATACCTGAAGGATTTCGATAAAGCCCAGGAGCATCTGGGGAAGGTGCAATCCGAGAGTTCCCAGAGTGAATTCATTGAAGAAGCTAACGCCAAAGTGACCGATTTGCGCGTATTGCAGGCACTGCATCGGAGTATCGATTCCTTAAATACCGATTTGGACACACTTGCAATACATTTGGAGTGGTTAGCAGAAGCGGTTCTTGAGATAGAACCGGATTCGCTGCAATCAGATTCGGCTGCCGCATTGCAAGCAGATTCGATTTCCGCCGGAGAGGTCACCCCTGTTCCTGGCGAACCGGTGCGATTAATGCCTGGTACTACGGAACCGATGCCACCCTCGGAGTTGACGTTGCCCGGAGGCAAAACCACGCCGGGAAGACCCGGAATGCCAGGGTACGAAAGTCGCAGATATCCCAGTCCAACACCCAGCCCTGGTTCTATGGCTTCGCAACCTATCGTCATCCCCCCCCTTCCTGATGATTCAGCTTCAGTTTATGCCCGCATGGATAGCGATTACGTGGAACTTGCCGAAGTCCGTTTTCGTTTAGGTGAACATTTGTGGACGCAGTTCGGAGAAATCGATTCCGCAAAGACCATATTTATCGATTTAACTACTCAAACATACAATCCGGATGTTGAAGCACGGTCTCTCCTATCGCTGTACCATCTGGCGGCAGTTAGCTCCCCGGACTCAGTTGGTCCGGATTCTCTGCTGTGGCAAATCAATCAGGATATTCCCGATAGTGAATATGATCGCTGGGTTCGCAACATGCTCGGATTGGATCCGCTTCCTGAACCTGTCGATACGGTTGCAGAGTTATATCGGATTGCAGAGGAACTCTGGCTGACGGACTCTCTGCCGGGCGCTGCTATTGAAAAATACCGGGAGGTTACTGCAGCATGGCCCGATACGGATTGGGGCGCCAAGGCGCTATACGTGACAGCCTGGCTGCAAGAAAATAAGATGAGCGATATTGATGGCGCTACCGCTTCCTACGATTCACTGATCGCCTGGTATCCGGAATCGGAGTACGTTGTCATAGCCCAAAATAAATTAGCGCCTCCTCCGCCGGAAGTGCCAGATAGTCTCGAAGCAGTAGAAGATTCCATTGCGGCGATAGAACCAGGTGAAGCACTCGGCACTGCGCCGCCGGGTTCCGGCCCGGTGGAATTAATCGGGGGGCAGAGCACACTGCTGAGTTATATCCACCAAAATCATCTCTATCCCCTGGTTGCATCGGAGGCTGAAATATCAGGGGAAGTCCTCGTTAGCTTTATAGTTGACGCAGAAGGTGTCCCCCGCGATTTTGAGATCCAGCGCGAAGATCCGGATGGATTCGATTTTGGGGAAAGCGCCATTCAAGCTCTCCAGGGGATGCGATTCCGCCCAGCTTATAGCGGGGGGCAATATATAGAATCTCCCACTACACAAATAGTACGATTTGAACCCTGATATGATACAAGAAGCGGGTCAAGTTTGCAGCATCGAAAGATTTCGTCCTGCACATTTCAGTATGCAACTGGAGATGCCCGGTATTGCTAAGGTAGCAAAACCCGGACAATTTATTCATCTGAAAGTCGCAGGAGCCAAAGATGTTCTCCTCCGACGACCCTTCAGTATAGCAGGTGTTAATGGTTCTACTTTAAGGTTGGTAGTCCGTATAGTTGGGGAAGGGACCAAAGCGCTGGCACAATTTGAGGTTGGTCAAACCTGCGAAGCGATCGGTCCTTTAGGAAGGGGTTTCGATGTTTCGGAATCCAGAGCGGCGTATTTAATCGCAGGCGGCATCGGGAACGCACCTCTGGTATTTCTACAGGACTCCTTTTCGCAACGAAATAAAAAGAGTACCTTTTTTATCGGAGCACAAACTTCTGATGAGTTCCCATTAGGCGACCTGGAAACAAAAGAGCGGTCTGTAATTGCTTGTACAGATGATGGCACTTTTGGGCATCTCGGCTTCGTTACCACGATCTTTGAGAAACATTTACGGAAAGATAAATTAAAGGATGCCCAAGTATATTGCTGCGGTCCGATACCCATGATGAAAGAAACCGCGCGCATTTGTGCCGAATACAATCTACCTTTGCAGGTCTCAATGGAAAATCGGATGGGATGTGCGGTAGGCGTCTGTCAGGGTTGTGCTCTTAAACTTGTGGATAATCAAGATCGCGGCGGATTTCGCCTCGTCTGTCACGACGGTCCTGTGTTCGCTGCGAATAAAGTTGACTGGTCCCTCTTCTGATGGATGGTGAAGTCTTAATTATTGGCGCTGGTCCTGCGGGTATGACGGCTGCACTGCAACTGAAGAGGAGTGGCTTAAAGCCCATTCTGGTCGAACGAGACCGCGTAGGCGGAGCGCTGTTAAATGCTGGTTGGGTGGAGAATTATCCGGGTTTTCCGGAGGGGATTACAGGCGCGGATCTTGTGGGGCGTTTCCAAAATCATATCGAAAAATTCGATATTAGAATTCACAAAAAAAGTATTGATAATTTAGCATATAAAAACGGTGTCTTTCTGGCAGAGTGCAAAGAAGGAAATATACGTTGCCAGGCAGTTATAATAGCCTCAGGGAGTATTCCCAAACGTCTTAACGTTTCTGGTGAAGCAGAACTTTTGGGAAGATACGTTTTTCACGAATATCGAGATTTACCCGAGAATCCGGGAAAGAAAGTTTGTATTATCGGCGGGGGAGACGTTGCCTTCGACTATGCGCTCACCCTGGCGAAGCGTAACGTTAACGTGATCATTGCCATGAGGTCTCGACGCCCGCGTTGTCTGAGGTTACTGGAAGAAAGGGCGTCAGTTAACCACAGAATCAAGATTTTGTCAGGTTTGGAACCAATCGAGATCTGTGATACCGATTCAGATGAACAAGTAAACGTCCGGTTTAAGAATCAAGATTTGCCTTCAGTGACCTGTAATTTAGTTTTAATTGCTATCGGTCGCAGCCCTGACAACAGCTTTATCTCGCCGGAAATAATGAATCGCCATAAAACCAATTCTTTGCTATATTTCGCGGGGGACGTTCTGAACGGCAGTTTTCGCCAGGTCGGAATAGCTGTAGGTGATGGTTTGCGGTGTGCTATGGATATATCAGCAAAACTTATTAATAAGGAATAAATGGAAATTATCGCCCGCCACGGTCGTGAGGATTTAGCTCTACTCAGTGTCGCCAGATTTTCTGACGGATCGCTGATTGAGTTCGTCGAATCGGTTCAACCTCCGGTTCCCCGCGAGGAAAAATGGGTTCTGATTGTATCTACCCTGAAAGGCTGCCCCATAAATTGCCTTATGTGTGACGCAGGAGGTAACTATTCCGGGCGCCTCAGCGCGGCTGAGATTTTGGAGCAGATCGATGCTATGGTTATAGCGCGGTTTCCCGACCGACGCATCCCGGTGCCAAAGTTTAAAGTTCAATTCGCACGCATGGGTGAACCATCTCTTAATGAGGCGGTATTGGAAGTATTACGACTGTTGCCCGAAAAATACGACGCGCCGGGTCTTATGCCTTGTATCTCAACTGTTCTGCCAAAAAAGCGGGAAAGCTTTTTTGACGCGCTTGCTGATATAAAGAACGCAATATACACTGACGGGCGTTTCCAGCTGCAGTTCTCGCTGCATACAACTGATCCGGTTAAACGCAGGCGATTGATTAATTATCCCGTGATGAGTTTCGACGAGGCGGGTCGTTTGGGGGAAAAGTTACATACCAAAGGTGACCGCAAAATAGCGCTTAATTTTGCTGCAGCGGAGGGTTATCCTGTTGACACTGAGATCTTGCTTCAATATTTCGACCCATCCATCTTTCTAATTAAAATCACCCCTCTAAATCCCACTGAAAGCGGCATCAGGTCTGGCCTGAAAACTCAAATTGATCCCTGCAACGGGAGAGGTTCAGAATCTATGGTGACGTCATTGCAGCAGGCAGGTTATGAAGTAATTTTAAGCCTCGGTGAACCCGAGGAAGATGCTATTGGTTCCAACTGCGGCCAGTACGTAAATCGTCATAGAGAGCAAGAGGAGGCGACTTTTCAATGAGCGTGGATTTATCAGTCAAACTCGGATCTCTCCAGTTGAAAACCCCGGTTCTGACAGCTTCCGGCACCTTTGGATATGGTACTGAGTACCGCGAATTGCTCGATGTGTCCCAACTGGGTGGTATCGTCACTAAAACGATAACTCCGCGTCCGAGACCCGGCAATCCATCACCCCGCATCTGGGAGGTCAGCGGGGGTATGTTGAACTCCATAGGATTGGCAAACGTTGGTGTGGATGCATTTATAAGCGAAAAATTGCCAGAACTTTCCAATATCGGCACCACCGTCATTGTGAATGTAGCCGGTTCATCTGTGGAAGAGTACTGGGAAGTTGTGGAGAAACTCGACAGGGAAAAGGGTTTCGATGCTTATGAAATCAACATCTCCTGCCCGAACGTGAAAGCTGAGGGAATGGCTTTCGGGTCTAATCCGGAGGTTACAGAAAAAATCGTCAGAGGGGTGCGGGATCGCACCAAACGACCCATAATTCCCAAACTCACTCCAAATGTTACTTCGATCTCTGAAATTGCGCGCGCCTGCGAGGCAGCAGGTGCTGATGCCCTTTCACTTATAAATACCCTGGTTGGAATGGCCATCGATATACAATCCCGGAAACCACAAATAGCTACTGTAACCGGCGGTTATTCCGGCCCCAGCATAAAGCCAATCGCCTTAGCAAAGGTATTTGAAGCATATAAGGCTGTTTCGATTCCTCTGATCGGTATCGGTGGAATAAGTTGTGCTGAAGATGCCATCGAATTTTTTATCGCCGGAGCTTCCGCCATCCAGGTGGGAACGGCCACATTTATAAATCCTCAAACGTCCCTCGAAATCATCACAGGCATAGAGGAGTATTGCGAAAAACAAGAGATATCCTCCATCCGAGATTTAGTCGGGTCATTGTGCCTCGACTAATCTATCTGCTGGTCCAGTGGTCGGTCATCTTTGCCATATTTCTATCGCTGATCGGTTGCTCCTCCATGCCTCGCTATCGGCGCGATAAGCTGCCTCCGCCAGTTAAACCGGGTGGACGCTACATTGAAACCGGCGTCGCTTCCTATTACGCTCACAAATTTCACGGCAAACCCACTGCCTCCGGGGAGATATTCAATATGAACGGTCTCTCTGCAGCGCATAAATCTCTGCCGTTTGGGACTCTCGTTAAAGTCACCAACCTGGATAATAATAAATCGGTTACAGTACCCGTCAATGACCGAGGC
>CBDUWK010000019.1:0-13228 GCA_965370905.1 uncultured bacterium
AATCGAGTGGGTTTATCGGGATCATCGGAATACAGGGAGTAAATTGCCATTAAAAGGGGATATATTGTAGCGGCGACGGCGGTATGCGCCATAATCAAGGTTAAAAGCGATATCAGCATGAAGCTGCCGAGATAAATCATGCTGGTGCGTTCTCCAACCAAGACCAGCATGTTATACGCCATTCGTTGGGTGAGACCGCTTTTAGTGAAGGTTCTACCGATGACCAGCGAAGCGAAGATGAACCACACAGAAGGATTCATAAAATCTGTGAAGGCATCCTGCGCCGGTCTGATGGTAAACAATGCCTGGATAACACCGATTGCAATTGCCGTTATTCCTATGGGTACGACTTCGAAAACCCACCAGACAGCAGCAAGGAGAAAAAGTCCCAGAGCTGCTTTGCCTTCGCGGGTTAAGGCGAATGACTGCCCCTGTGGATCTACCGCATCAGGGAGTTGTGGTGCGAGATATAACGCCGTAAAAAGAGTAACTCCGAGTAAAATGTAGCAATATCTCTTCCAATCTAGCTGTTTCATGGCAGTACCGTGAGAGGTGCGATCCGAGGTATTGACGAATAATCTTCGTGCATCGTTCGAGGTGTTTCAAGTTTGTGTTAACCACCAAGCAAATAAAGTTCCACACTCTTTATTTGTTTATTTTTTCACAAAACTACTTAAAAAAAATTGACTTGTGATAAATATAGCAAAATCTCTTTATAAAGTCAAGTTGCAATTAGGTGGATTTATCAGGTCATTTTTATTAAACGCTAAACCAATTTGGTCATATTTATACTGATGAAGGAGACCGCCTAATAAACTGAAGAGTTTATTTACTTGAGATGTGAGTCATTTTGCCTTGTTATGATTCTCTTTTATTGTTATATTTAGATGAGAATGAAATCCACATCTTTCGAAAGGTAATGAACATGCGAGGCAAAACCGAAATATCCGTACTGACATCCGTGACTTTATTTGCTCTCCTAATCGCCACCGCAGCGGTCGGGGAGGTTATTTCGTTCGATGATAATTGGGGTGAAGCTGGTTTCAACCTTATATCTCAGGATGGAGCTGGCGTAGAAATCGTCTTTTCCATTTCTGAAATAGCCATTATAGACCAGGAGATCGATGGTCAGATTATGCAACTGGTGCAGTTCCCCGGGATTAACCTTCCTAACAATGCCGGAGCGCCCAATCTACCGGGTAGTGGACGCTACATCGCGATGCCGCAAGGGGCTTTGGCGAACTTGCAGATTATAGCTACCCGAACCGAAATATTCCACGATATGGATATAGCGCCTGCACCACCCATTCCAAAAGAGACCGACGATTCACCACCTATCTATATAAAGGATCTTGGAATTTACTCATTGGACGAGTACTACCCGGAAGATCCCACTCAACTTTCAAAACTCACCAAGATGCGCGGCGTAGATGTAGCTCTACTCGGGATTACTCCCTTCCAGTACAACCCAGTTACCCGGGAGCTGGTGGTTTATAAGGACATTCGCGTACGTATCGATTTTGTCGGTGGGAATGGGCATTTTGGTGAGGACAGGTTACGCAGCAGGTATTGGGACCCCCTCCTGAGACAGCATCTCTTGAACTTCGCATCTCTCCCGGAAGTAGATTACAATCGCCTGCCAATCTCTGATGAAGATAATTGTGAATACGTGATAATAGTCCCTGATGATCCGGTATTCATAGCCTGGGCTGATACTATAAAACAGTGGCGCACCAGGCAGGGGATCATTACCGGGATTACCACTCTCTCCGAGATAGGCGGTAACGACCACAACTTAATTTCCACCTACCTGATCAACGCCTATTACACCTGGGATATACCACCTGTGGCGGTGTTGCTTCTCTCCGACTACCAAAACTCAGGCGATGATTATGGAATCGACTCACCCACCTGGGATGGCTATTGTCTGTCGGACAACATGTATGCTGATGTAGATGGCAACAACTTGCCCGAATTCGCAATGGCCCGAATCACCGCACAAAACGAAGACCATCTTGCTACCATGATAGGGAAGTTCCTCGATTATGAGCGAACACCTCCCTTAGCACCCAATTTCTATGACGAGCCTATCATGGCTGGTGGCTGGCAGACCGAGAGATGGTTCATATTGTGCACAGAGATAATATACGGATATTTTGAGACACAGCATAATAAGCATCCGGTCAGAGAGTATGCGATTTATTCAGGAAACCCCGGATCTCAATGGTCCACTAATCAGAACACCTGGATGATACTCAATTATTTTGGACCGAACGGTTTAGGCTATGTACCGGCTGATCCATCTTATTTAAACGATTGGGGCGGTAATGCGGCGAGATTAAATGACGATATCAATAGCGGAGCCTTTTTACTGCAACACCGAGACCATGGTTGGGAAGGGGGATGGGGTGAACCTGCCTACAACATAGGCAACTTGTCGGGGCTCTCCAATACCATGCTTCCCTTCGTGTTTTCCACGAATTGCTGCACCGGAGAATTCGGGAACGGTTATGCTTGTTTCGCGGAAGCGTTTCACCGCATGGATCACGGCGCTCTCGGCATCATCGCGGCTACTGGAGTTTCCTATTCCTTCGTTAACGACACCTACCAATGGGGTGTTTACGATAGCATGTGGCCGGATTTCGATCCGGGATACGGATCAGATATGACCGGTCCAGCGGATCTGCGTCCCTGCTTTGGCAACGTAAGTGGGAAATATTATCTTTCAACTTCTCCCTGGCCATCTAACACCAACAATAAAGTTGTCACTTACAATCTCTTTCACCATCATGGAGATGCGTTTATCACTTTGTTCTCGGAAGTTCCGCAGAGTTTAGCGGTAACACATGCACCGGTGCTCTTTGCGGGAGCATCAGAATTTACGGTGACTGCCGACGAAGGAGCCATCATCGCCTTAACGGTGAACGATGAAATAATTGGTGTCACTGAAGCGACAGGATCAGCACAGATAATCCCCATAGATCCGCAGCTTCCTGGCAATCCGATGCTGGTTACGATAACAAAATTGAACCACTTCCGCTACATAGAGGAGGTGGATGTGATTACGCTTCAGAACAATTTCGTGGTATATCACAGCATGCGCATCAACGATGAGAACGGGAACAACAATCAATTGTTGGATCTGGGAGAAGACGTCCTGTTATCAGTTGCAGTGAAAAACTTAGGCACACAGACAGCAAATGACATCGAAGTAACTATCAGCACGGAAGACCAATATGTCGATGTTGTGGACAGCACAGAAATTTACGCAACGATATTGAGTGGCGGGTATGCTATGGCTGACGATGCATTCGAGATATTGATCAGCGGGGGGATCCCCGACGATTACAATGTGGAATTCCAGATGTCCGCCACCGACGGAGATTCGATATGGATCTCTTATTTCACCACCGTGGTTCATGCTCCAGTAGTCGCATTTCAAGACGTCAGTGTTGACGATATCGCGGGCGGCAATGGAGATAACCACCTGGATCCGGGCGAGACTGTGGACTTCGGGATAACTGTCCAGAACGATGGTAGTGGAGATTGCGAAGATCTGACGTTTACGCTGAGTTGCACTGAGCCGCTGGTTACGATCTCCAATAACAGCGTAAATCTGGATGAGCTTATTTCAGGTGAGCAGGCTGAAATAACGTTTGTGGAAATCATCGCCGATGCAGGAATCACCCAGGGTGACACCCTGGAATTTAGTTTGGAGATTACCGCTGCGAGCGGATATTCCAATGAGAATTCGTTCTCTTTGGTCATCGGGGATCTGCGTCACAATCCCATAGGGCCTGACGAATATGGTTACTGGGCGTACGACCTTTACGACGGTAATAACGCCCCTGATTATGACTGGGTCGAAATCGCTCCACAGGCCGGGGGTCCCGGAACTAATTTGAACCTCGGCAACTCGACCTTCTCCACCGTATCCCTACCCTTCACCTTCCAGTTCTACGGGATAGATTACGATCTGGTGAGCGTTGGTTCGCATGGATGGATAGAATTTGGTACCACTACCACCTTCGTTCCGATGAACATATCTATCCCCCATTTCGTGCCACCAAATCAGATGGTGGCAGCGTACTGGTCTGACCTCGCCCCGGGCGATTACGGGCAGGTCTGCACTTACGACGATGAGGAGAACGACCGCTTTATCGTGGAATGGTTCCTGGTGCCCCACGAATCCGATCCAATGGCATTCGAAACCTTCCAGATCCAGTTGTTCAACCCAGCCGTTTATCCCACTCTCACAGGGGATGGTGAAATTGTGGTGAATTACCACATTGTAAGCGATTTGAATGACGAATGTACCGTGGGAATCGAGGATAGTGAAGGCGCTATCGGGCTGGAATTCCTCTACAACGGTTCCTATGATGACCGGGCAATGCCGCTGGAGGATTTATTCGCTATCAAGTATTCCACTATGGATCCTTCTGTAGCGGTACAACCCGACAGCAAGAATGAAATTCCTGTGGAATTCGCTCTCGGTCAAGCATATCCCAACCCCTTCAATCCCACCACGACTCTCAGTTTCGCCTTACCCAAGGCGAACAGAGTCCACTTGGCAGTGTACGACATAGCAGGAAGGTTGGTTACCACGCTTACAGACGGCTTCAGGCAGGCCGGTATTCACACAGTTATCTTCGAATCATCCGGACTATCTTCGGGTGTCTACATCTACCGCATCGAAGCGGGCGAATATGTCGCCAGCGGGAAAATGGTTTTGATGAAGTGACAAACGAAGTTTGTCATCCCGGACTTGATCCGGGATCCAGAAGGGGCGCACGGTCGTGCGCCCTTTTTTAATTGTGATAGAAGAGTCCCCAGTATAGTCAATTATAAAATATTTTAATTTTGAAGAAAATTAGCTTGTTTTTCGGGATTTTTTTTTGTATATTTTTACATTGGAATAAAATAACATCCCAACATACGGAGGAATCGCAATGTACTGCTTGCAAAGACTTTTTACATGGACTGCATTTGCCCTGGTGATTTCAGTAGTTCTCTTTAACCTGTCCTTCGCAAATGAGGAACGAAGTACTACACCGCCGGACTGGGATCCGGTTATGGGTGCGCCTCACGGACCGTCGGAATGGGAGAAAGCGAACGAAAGTTATGATCTTTTTGATGTCCCGACAGACGATCCACCTCCTGCACCGGTCGTGCAACCTGCAGAATGGGAACCGATGACCGGGGTACTTATCCGTTATCCCCTGGGTCTCCCTACCAGTTTAGTGGCCGAGATGTCTGAAAACGTAACCATAGTAACGATCGTCTCGGGCACCTCTCAGCAGAATTCAGCCACCAGCCAGTATCAGAGCGCGGGAGTCAACATGGCTAACTGCGAATGGTTGATCGCACCATCCAACAGCATGTGGACGCGCGATTACGGCCCCTGGTTTATCTTCACCGGTAACGATGAACAAGGGATCACCGACCATATCTACAATCGCCCTTATAGACCCGATGACAACGAAATTCCGTGGGAATTCGGGGCAGAGTATAATATACCAGTTTACGGAATGCCGGTTATCCATACAGGCGGCAATTACATGACAGACGGGATGAGTGTTGCCATGTCCACCAATCTGGTTTATAACGAGAATCCCGGTATGACGCAAGCGCAGGTAGATATGAAGCTGTTTGAGTATTGCGGGATTGAAGATTACGACGTCGTTACCGACATACTGAGCGGCGGTATTCATCACATCGACTGCTGGGCGAAGATGCTATCACCTGGTAAGATCCTGGCTAAACGTCTGAGCCCACCGAACTCTACTCTGGAAGCGAACGTTGCTTACTGGGAGAGCAAGATGAGCTCATACGGAAAACCCTATGAGGTTATCCGGGTTGACTGTTTCTCTTCTACGCCTTATACTAATTCGCTAATAGTGAATAATAAAGTCTTTGTGCCTCTCTTTAATGGGAGCTTAGATGATGAGGCTATGCAGACCTACCAGGAAGCGATGCCGGGTTATGAAATTCTCGGATATACCGGAAGCTGGGTTTCCAACGATGCCATACATTGCCGGGCAATGGGGATTACTGACCGTTATATGTTGAGGATCGTCCATGTTCCCCTTCTGGACCGGGAGAATAACGGACAGGACTACCCTGTGGAAGCAGACATCCATGCCTACAGCAATCAGGCTCTTGCACCAGGCAGCCCTGAAATCTTGTGGCGTTTGGAGGGTGGAAACTACAGTTCGGCATCGATGGCATATCAGGGAGATGACGTCTATTTAGGTTATATCCCTGCACAACCTGATTACAGTGTTGTCGAATATTACCTTCATGCGGAGGATGAAACCGGGCGAAGGGAGAACCATCCCTATATTGGCGCTCCCGATCCGCACAGTTTCATGGTAGTTCCAGCCGGCTACGTTCCAGATATGAGTGTAGCTTTGACCTACAATTACGGATCCCCTGTGCCTGCTGGAGGTGGTTTTATCAACTTTGACGTTTTCCTGCAGAATAACGAGACCAGTTCAATAAATTTCGATCTCTGGATAGAGATCCCACCGCAGGTGACGCCTCCAAGTGTTCCTAACCGCAATTTGACTTTCCCAGGCGGTTTCTCTATCACTCGTCCCGGGATGAACTGGCCTATTCCTGCCAGCTGGCCTGCTGGTAACTATGATATGGTCTGGAATATCGGCGAGTTAGCCATCACCACGGCATGGGCTACAGATAGCTTCTCCTTCAGCAAGTCCGCCGATGATGATGGCAGCGGTTACACACTCTGGGAAGTTGAGGGAGATCCCTTAGACCAACTCTTTGAGGGTGTAGATATCGCGGAGTCTAACATACTCAATGAGTTCATCCTGCATGGGAATTATCCCAATCCATTCAACCCAACAACTACTATTAATTACCAGCTTTCATCAATTAGCCACGTGACGCTGGACGTCTACGACCTTACTGGGCGCATGGTTGCGCAACTGGTAGATGGCACAAGGGAGGCAGGACAGCACGAAGTTACCTTCGACGCGTCCGATCTCTCCTCGGGAGTATATATCTATCAGCTTGAAGCGGGGGATTATCATGCAATCGGGAAGATGGTTTTGATGAAATAGCAATTAGTATGGGCGCACGGTTGTGCGCCCTTTTTATGCTAAGTAAAAATGTGCAACGCTTGCCGGTTTGTGCTTAACATAAACATGTCAAGAGAAAATTTTATGTATGGATAATAAGACTTGACAAACGGATTTCTTCTCCGTATATTTAGGGAAATTCTTCACGAAGGATAATAAGGAGGTTTATGATGAAAACTTTTAATAATTTTTCTCTGATGATACCTGTAGCTGTGTTTTTGCTTCTGGGAATTATGGTGCTTGAAGCAAACGCTCAACCCCCCACCCTCTGGACTCAGACCTACGGTGGAAATAATCATGAAATAGGTAACTATGTTCAACAAACCACCGACGATGGGTACATCGTAACGGGATATACTTCATCTTACGGTGCAGGTGGTTTTGATATTTGGTTAATTAAGACTGATGCTAACGGGGATTCAGTTTGGTCAAAAACCTTCGGTGGAAATAATAATGATTATGGCTTCGGCGTTCAACAGACCAGTGATGGAGGATATATCATAGCTGGATGGACCACTTCTTATGGCGCTGGTCTTGAAGATGTCTGGTTAATCAAGACCGATACCAACGGTGACTCTGTCTGGACCAAGATCTTCGGTGGAAGTCTGGGTGATTTTGGTTGGTGCGTTCAGCAGACCAATGACGGAGGGTATATTATCTCTGGAAAGACTTGGTCTTATGGCGCTGGTGGTCATGATGTCTGGTTAATTAAGACCGACGCTAATGGGGATTCTGTTTGGACTAAAACTTTCGGAGGATCTAATAATGAAGTGGGATGGAACGTCCAGCAGACCATTGACGGAGGATATATTATCGTAGGATATACTTCTTCTTACGGCGCTGGCCTTGATGATGCCTGGTTAATCAAAACCGACGCCAACGGTAATACTGTCTGGACAAGAACCTTCGGAGGAAGTTCTCATGATTATGGCCACAACGTTCAGCAAACTTCTGATGGTGGGTATATCATCGCTGGATGGACCTCTTCATATGGTGAGGGTGAGCATGATGTCTGGTTAATCAAGACCGACACCGATGGGAACTCCGTTTGGGATCAAACCTTCGGTGGAACTAGTCATGATCGAGGCTACAACGTTCAGCAGACTACCGATGACGGGTACATTATCGCGGGAGATACCTATTCTATTGGTGCAGGCGAGAATGACGTCTGGTTAATTAAGACCGATGCCAACGGGGATTCTGTTTGGACTGAAATATTCGGTGGAACTAATCATGATATGGTTAGGAGCGGTCAACTGACCTCGGACGGCGGTTACATCATCACAGGCTATACCGAGTCTTATGGCGCTGGTCTTGAAGATGTCTGGTTAATTCGCCTGGATAGTGAACTAGTTTACCCTGACTTCACTGTGGATCTTACTTACAATTCCGGATCCCCGGTACCAGCAGGTGGCGGTTACATCAACTTTGACGTATTTCTGCAGAACAATGAACTATCCTCGCAGAATTTCGATCTATGGATAGCAATTCCCCCGGCAATACTACCGCCGTATGTTCCCTCGCGTAATTTAACCTTTCCGGGAGGTTTCTCCATAACCCGCCCGGATATGAACTGGCCGATTTTTGCCAGCTGGCCTGCAGGCAACTACGATATGGTCTGGAATGTCGGCGATATGTCCACATGGACAGCATGGGCTTCGGACAGCTTCCCATTTGAAAAATCTGCAATATCTGATGGGAGTGGTTTTACTCTCTGGGAAGATGATAGTGATCCTTTGGACCAGCTTTTCGATGGTACCGAACTTGGCAGGGGAAGCAGCCCCGCCCTACCTGAAGAATTCGCCCTGTTTGGCAATCACCCCAATCCCTTCAATCCTTCTACCACCATCAGTTTCGATTTACCGGAGGCATGTGAGGTGAAGCTGAGCGTGTTTGATATTAACGGGTGCTGTGTAAAGGGCGAACACATGGGTTCACCCCTACAAGCAGGTTCACACCGGATCAGCTTCGATGGCAGCAGATTATCTTCCGGTATCTACATCTACCACCTGACTGCTGGTGAGTTTGCAGCCAGCGGGAAAATGGTGTTGATGAAATAGCGATTAGCACTTAGCATTCAATATATACAGGCGGGAATGAATTCCCGCCTGTTTTTAATGCAACTATCTATGGATCATTCAGGTCAAAGGGTTTGGAAAAACGCCCATAAAAACTTATTATATGTCATTCAGATTTGCTATAATCCCTTGACCTCTGTGGATAACCGGAATGCTCACCTCCTTCGCCTATCTCGGTGAAACTAACGCCATCCTGACTGCTATTATCTGGGCCTGCGCTGTCATTCTTTTCAAAAAGAGCGGCGAACGCGTTCATCCTATCGGCTTGAATCTATTCAAGGACATGCTTGCTATCGTGCTCCTGCTTCCGACGCTCTGGATTTTCGGTGAGACGCTGCTCTATGATGCACCTGTTAGTGACTACTGGATATTGCTCGCCTCAGGAGCGCTCGGCATTGGAATATCGGACACGTTCTTTTTTATGTGCCTGAACCGACTGGGAGCTGGATTGACGGCAATTGTGGATTGCTTCTATAGTCCTTTTATTATTGGATTATCGATCCTCTGGTTAAGTGAAAGCCTGACAATATTACAGGTTATGGGTACTATACTGATCATCTCTGCAGTCTTAACTGCCGTCGAAAGGGGAGGCCATAGCAAGATTTCACAACGAGATCTAATCAAGGGTATTTTGTACGGTCTCTTAGCAATGCTCACTGTCGCCGTAAGCATTGTCGCAGTCAAACCCGTGCTGGAACGGTCTCCTCTACTCTGGGTATCCGAAATTCGGTTGATCGGTGGTGTAATCATGCTGATACTGATCTTACTGCTGCATCCGCAACGCCGCAAGATCCTTATATCCGTCGTATCAGTCGAGAGGTGGGGTTACACTTTGTCAGGATCGTTTGTTGGCGCTTATGTAGCCTTAGTGTTCTGGTTAGGGGGAATGAAATTCACTCAGGCTTCAACGGCAGCAGCACTGAACCAGACCAGCAGCATTTTTATATTCATTCTCGCCTTTCTGTTTCTCAAAGAACCGATCACTCTGAGGCGTACCATCGGGATTATTTTAGGCGTCGGCGGGGCCTTTATGGTGATGTTCGGGTAGGGAATCTTATGATTCTGGTCATCGGAGCTACGGGGACAGTCGGACGTGAAGTTGTCAACCTCCTCACAGCGCAAAACATTAATACCAGGGCGTTTACCCGGTTTCCCGATAAAGCGGCTTTAACGAAATCTGAGTACCTCGAAATCTTCCAGGGTGATCTCTCAGACCTGTCGTCAATTAAAGCTGCTCTTGGAGGTGTTCAGAGGGTATTCATGGTGACTCCCAGTTGTCCCCATCAGGTCGAATGGGAGGGTAATGCGATACATGCTATCACTGGGACCAATTGCCGGTATGTCGTGAAACTCTCTACCTTGGGTGCAAATCCTGATTCTGCATCATTAATCTGCCGCTGGCAGGGGCGATCGGAAGAACAGATCAAGGCTTCCGGTGTGCCCTATACTTTTCTACGATGCCATAACTTCATGCAGAACACCTTCAGCTTTGCGCCATCGATCTCCTCAGAAGGATTCTTTCGTGCTCCATGGGGTAAAGCAAAGATTACCATGGTAGATGTCAGGGATATCGCAGAGGTGGCAGTTAAGCTTCTCTTAGAAGATGATCATCGGGGGAGTATTTACAGACTCACAGGACCGGAAGCGGTTTCTTATTATCAGGCAGCTGATTCGATCTCGAAAGCGATAAGCAGGAAAGTTGAATACATGGAGGCAACGCCGGGGGAATTCAGGGGTATGATGATGGAAACGGGATTGCCCGCCTGGCAGATCGATGAGCTGCTTAATCTGTACTTACAGTTCCGAAATGGTGGTGGGCAACGTGTTTGGGATGACATCCCAAATCTGTTAGGCAAGCCCGCTCGTTCCTTTGCTCAATTTGCGAAAGACTATGGGGGCGTATTCAAAGGAAATCCGTTCGGAAACAAGGTGAAAATATTATAATACCTGGGCGCAAGGTGTTACGCCCAGGTAGTTTTCTAATATTATACTGGTTTGCAAAAGTAATTTCCTACAGTTTGGCTTGTCACTCCGGCTTGTCCGGAGTCTGACAAGCCGTCAGATTCCCGACGCATCCCGATGAATCGGAATTTGCGGGAATGACTGCTAACTTGCTTTAAGGTGCTAAATATCGGAAATTACTTTCAAGCATCGTTATATCTTGCCCATAACCTAAATCCCCGTGGACATACCGCCATCGACGAAGAGCACCTGGCCGGTGATGAAGGCTGCATCGTCTGAACAGAAGAAGAGGTGAGTTGCCGCGATATCCGCAGGATCTCCAAAACGCTTCAGTGGGATTTCCTTTATCATCGCTTCGCGGATGTTTTCAGGAACTCCTTCCAGCATGGGCGTCATGGTGGCGCCAGGCGCAACGCAATTTACCGTAGCATTGTACCGGGATAGCTCCAACGCCAAGGTTTTGGTCAATCCGATTACTCCCGCCTTTGAGGCAGAATAATTTGCCTGCCCGATGTTCCCCAGAGCTCCTACCGAGGCAGTAGTGACGATTCTCCCGGACTTATTGCGGACGAAGGAGGGAATAACCGCCTGGCAGCAGAGAAAGGTGCCCTTCAGGTTGACATCTATGACGGAATCCCATTTATCTTCTGACATCTTCATGGCGAAAGTGTCGCGGTTGATGCCTGCGTTGCAGATCAGTATATCTATTTTACCGTATTTTTCTTCAATTGCCTTTGCTGCAGCCTTGACTTCATCCCGTTTGCTTACGTCAGCGGTCATGGTGAAAATGTCGCCGCCGATCTCTGCCGCGATCTTATCCAATGCTTCCTGATTTACGTCAGTCAGAGCTAACCTGGCGCCCTCTTTTGCAAAACGCCGAGCCGTGGCAGCGCCGATACCTGACGCTCCTCCTGTAATCCAGGCAATTTTGTCCTGCAGATGATGCTGCATAAATCCTCCATAGTATTCCTATATTATATTGATTAAGATGGGATTTTTCGTCTTAAATGGCAAGGAAAATATAGAGGAAATTTTAAAGCGTGCGCGACGTTCGAAAAGAGAATTAGAATATTATTATCGGCAACTAAATCGTAACTAGGTTAGCAATACAATAATTGAACAGTTTCCATATTTTTGCATTGATTATGGAGCATTTTTTATTTATATTCATCTGTAGATCAGGAGAAGATTAAAGCCATATGGGAGGGGGCAGGTTTGGGTTCGTTGGATGAGACAATTCAAAAGATAGAGGAGCAGGAGAAATGAAGAATATAATTCAGTCCCTCTCTGATGAAGAAGCGGCTCGTATACTGGGCGCAGTTTGCCGTAATATTTTTGATAGCGGCTGCAAACCGGTCAACCCGAATGCAGGTATGCTGGAAGCGCTTTCAAGTCAGTTCAGCGTTAGTGGCACCGCGACCGTTCCATCCAAGGGGCAGTTAGCTCGGCAGGCACTACTACTACTGGCGGAAGAGCCACAGTACGAAGAGCCGATCAGAAGCATGGCTTCCAATCCGCACTGGGCGGACGCTTCCTTTGCCGTCGATCCCGTTATGATAACCTCAGTTCTCACCGCCGCAGTTGTGGTTCTGCAAACCCGCCTCAAAATCACCCGCGATCCACAGGGACGTTGGACTGTGGAGATCGACAAACAAGCCGCCAGCGAGAATCTGATCAAAGATTTCGTTAAATCTATCGTGGGGTTCTGGAAGAAGGGGAACTAACCTAATAGGACGATCCCGGCTGACCGGGATCGCCCCTATAATTGCCTCGCATACGTCGGATTAAGGGGAATCCGACCTACTTCCCCGTAAAATCCTTTATAATCGCTTCGATCTGTTCCTCGGTGATGCCGGAAGAGCCATAGTGCCTCTGCGCGCCGGGCAACGGTGTCGGTGCGGCGGGTGCATCGGCATGTGTTTCCGGCTCTGGCACAGACTCTTCGACCTGACGATAACGGTATTGGTCATCATAACGCCAGCGCGTTGTTTCCGTCATCGCGGGGAGGTCTTTTTCGCCTTCGTTGATGGGATTGATCTCATAAGCCAATCGTTTTACGTTTATCAGATGTAACGGTGTGACGTTATC
>CBDUWK010000020.1:0-13105 GCA_965370905.1 uncultured bacterium
CTGGTCATTGATCCTGCTTGTCCGCACGGTCATATGGTGCGTTTGGATCTGGTTACGGGCTCAGGTCAGGGATCGTGGGATGGCGTATTGGACCTCGAAGTCGTGTCATATAGTATGAATGTCCGTGATGCCTATGCTTCCGGCGGAGATCCTCTTCTTTCGCCGGGTGAAACGGCTAATTTCATACTTGAGGTTACGAATGATGGTGGCAAAACAGCGTCCTCCTTGACAGCAGTAATGACGTCTCTGAGTACTTATGTAACTGTCAATGATAATTCAGCAAGTTTTGGTTCGGTAGGTATCGGCTCTACGACAACCTGCTCAGCAAACCCCTTCAATTTAACCGCTGATAGCAATACTCCCCCCGGCTTCCCTGCTGACTTGGTTGTAACCTTTACCAGTTCGTCAGGAGCTACTCAAACAGACACCATAACAATTGATCTGGGATCAAAATCAAGCACGGATCCACAGGGACCCGACGAATACGGGTACTTCTGCTTCGACAATACGGACACCGGCTATCCTACGGCTCCGATTTATAGCTGGGTTGAGATAAATCCCGGTTCAGGCGGCTCCGGAACTCAGCTCCCCATAAATGATCCTGGTGAAGATGACGATGAATCGTGTATTGTTAATCTACCCTTCACTTTTCAGTACTACGGTCAGGAAACCGATGCCATAACCGTATGCAGTAACGGGTGGATATCCATCACTGCAAACGTGTCTTTTGCCAATTTCGCCAATTATCACATCCCTTCAAGTATGGGACCTGACGGTCTTATCGCCCCCTTCTGGGATGATCTGATAACCGGATCAGGCGGTTATGTCTACAAATGGCACGATTCCGCCAACCACCGTTTCGTTATTCAGTGGGACTACATGAGAAACCGCTACACCGGCGTCCGAGAAACCTTTGAGGTAATCCTGTACGAACCGGGTTATCCTACCACACCCACCGGGGACGGAGAAATCCTGTTCCAGTACCAATCCATCACTGAAGTGCAGGGTTATTCCTACGATAATTATTATTCCACCGTAGGGATCGAACGGCCTGACCACCAGGATGGCATCGAAGTGGTTTACTGGAACACTTACGATGATCCTGCAGCGGCTCATCTGCAGAATAATCGTGCCTATCTCTTCACTACTAATTTCCAGTACGGTCCCTCCGGCCCTGCAAACATGACTGTGAACCTCACTTACAATTACGGTTCCCCTGTGCCATCTGGTGGTGGTTACATCAACTTTGACGTTTTTCTACAGAATAACGAAACCAGCACAGTCAATTTCGATCTGTGGATAGAGATTCCACCGCAGGTGACACCCCCATCCGTGCCCAATCGCAATTTAACCTTCCCGGCCAGCTACTCTCTGACACGTCCTGACATGCCCTGGCCCATTCCAGCCAGTTGGCCTGCAGGTAACTACGATATGGTCTGGAATGTTGGCGATTTATCCACACTCACAGTCTGGGCTACGGACAGCTTTCCCTTCGTCAAGTCAGCTTCCTCCGAAGGCGGCCAACTGCCCGACTGGGCGCTTGACGGTGATCCCTTAGATCAACTCTTTAACGATCTCGACATAAGTGAGCCCGCTACAGTTAGCGAATTCGCGTTTTTGGGAAGTTACCCCAATCCCTTCAATCCAACCTCAACTTTGAGTTTTGCACTTCCCGAAGCTAGTAAAGTTATCTTGAAAATCTACGACGTCCATGGCCGCACCGTAGCAACTTTGATTGACGCTCACCGCCAGGCCGGTTACCACGACGTCACCTTCGATGCCACAGGATTAACCTCCGGCATCTACATCTACCGCCTCAGCGCTGGTGATTTCACAGCCACAGGCAAAATGGTATTGATGAAGTAATAGGAAAATAAACTGAAATCGTAGGGGCGATCCCGGTTAGCCGGGACGCCCTTTTCTATTTTCAATCCCCACATTTCCCTCATATTAGTTGTGAACGATTTAACTTGCCTTTTCACTCTGAATTATATATATTATTGTTCCATTTATTTTTCTTAATTCATACATGGACGTTTTAGAACGAATTAGAAATAAAGCTAAGAGCCTCAACCGCAGTGTCGTCTTCCCCGAAGGAAATGATGACCGTACTCTGCATGCAGTGTCGCAACTGGAAAGGGAGGGGATTGTCCACTGCATCGTTCTCGGCGATGAACGGGATATGATCAGCCGTTCCCTGGAATTGCGATTGGATCTGGGCAATGCCGATTTGATCGATCCTAAATTAGCATCATATAAAGGCGAACTTGCAGATCTTCTCTACGAACGCCGCAAGCATAAAGGAATGAGCCTGGACGAAGCCCGCAAGCTCTCTCTTGATCCCCTCTATTTTGGTGCACTAATGGTGAAATCAGGCCGCGCTCAGGGTTCTGTCGCCGGCGCAGCCCATTCCACCGGTGACGTTATCCGTGCCGCGCTGTATTGTATCGGTTTGGCGCCCGGGATTAAAGTCATTTCCAGCTCCTTTATGATGGTCATGCCTTCAGGTAAAGTCTATATGTATTCCGATGGAGCCGTCGTTCCAGATCCGGGTGCTGAACAGCTTGCTTCCATCGCTGTCTCCGCAGCTGCGATTCATAAAGCCTTGACCGATGAAGAACCTGTTGTTGCCATGCTTTCGTACTCCACCAAAGGTTCTGCCGAGGGTACTTCCATAGAAAAAGTACGCCAGGCTACCAGGTTAGCACAAGAAATGCGCCCCGATATGCGTATCGATGGAGAACTTCAAGTTGATGCGGCTATTGTTCCCGCTATTGCCGAAAAGAAAGCGCCTGGTTCACAGGTCAAGGGAGAAGCTAACGTCTTTATCTTCCCGGACCTCGATGCGGGAAATATTGCTTACAAGATTACCCAGAGATTGGCAGGTGCGCAAGCTATCGGTCCTATCGTCCAGGGTCTGGAGAAACCTGCCTTCGACTTGTCGCGCGGTTGTAACGCTTCGGATATAGTCAATGTGGCGTCGATCAACGCTCTTATTTCAGCATCGCAGGAAGGGATTTCAGTTTGAAGAAATACCTCACGATTATCATCGCACTTGTGGTGATATGGATCGTGCCTCGCGATGCAGCAATAGCACAAGATGACAGCCAATCTCTTATCGGCGGTGATCTGGGAATCTATTCGAAATATGTCTGGCGTGGTTTGGTGTTCGACGAAAATCCGGTTTTACAAACCGACCTCTGGATGGAGGTTCACGGCATATCGATGGTTTTCTGGGGGAATGTAGACCTCCAGGACGACGAAGACGATTTTGATGGTCGATTTAACGAATGGGACGTGTACATCACCTTCCCAATTAAGAATTTTGGCCCCGCTTCAGTTGGCGGAGAAATAGATTATTTGAGTTTCCCCTCATCTTCCTGGCAGAATGGATTTGGCACATCTGAGATATCCACCTGGATAAGGGCAGATATTTTCGGATCACCAACAGTTCAGGTTTTTTGGGATATCTGGCAGTACCATGGGATCTATGCTAATTTAAATATTTCTCAAATGCAATCTGTCGGCCCAGGGGATATAGACGTTTCGGCCGGTATCGGCTGGGGCAATGAAAAACACAACGTGCAATCCGGCGTTCCTCAAGCAGGGGGATTACTGCATCTCCAGGCTGATGCTGCATATACGTTCGAGGTTCATAAGTTGATCGAGTTAACCCTGGGATTGCACTTTACCACCATTTTGCAGCAGGACATTCGTGATGCTTACGATGCTGCCGATATAGCCGCAACCAGCTTGTTTTTTTCGCTTAATGCAGCTGTAACATTCACACCGTAGATGGTGAATACTCTTAAATCTTGATTCAATATATTGTCCGATTACACACAAAGGAGGAGATAAAATAGATGAGTTTTAGCAAACTGGCATTGGACATCGCCGAATCTCCGACGCTCGTCTTGAACGAAAAAGCGAGTCTCATGAAAGCCCGAGGAGATGCGGTGATCCATCTGGGTGCAGGTGAACCGAAAAACAAGGCTCCCATACATGCGATTTTAAGTTCGGCGGCGAAGCTCAACATCGGTGATATCAAGTACACCCCCACGGATGGTATTCCCTCAATGAAGAAGGCTATTATCCGCTTCACCGAGGAGACCTATGACTGCCAACCCGAACCTGAACAGGTCATCGTATCCAATGGAGCAAAACAGGCTGTCTACAACCTGTTGTTCGCTCTGCTTAATCCCCAGGATGAGGTCATCATCCTCGCTCCCTACTGGGTGAGTTATCCGGAAATGATAAAAATGCTCTACGGCATTCCGGTCGTCGTCACCCCGGAGGATGGCTCTTTCGTTCCCAGAATGAAGGAGATAGAAGAACACGTCAGCTCTTATACCAAGGCGATTATCGTCAACAGTCCCAACAATCCGTCGGGCGTGATGTACCCGGAAAGCCTGATAGCAGAGTTGGTCGAATTCTGCGAGAAGAAGGGCATTTATCTCATCATGGATGACATTTACAACAAGCTCATTGCGGATGGAAAAACTTGGGCGTCTTCTTACAAATTCACTAATAAAGACATCGAAAATACCAAGGTCATCACGGTCAACGGCGTGTCCAAGCTTTACGGTATGACCGGTTTCCGGGTCGGCTGGGCGATCGCCAATAAGAAACTCGTGGAGATCATGACTAACATCCAGGCTCAGATTACCTCCTGTACGTCAGTTGTGTTGCAGGCAGCCGCAGAAGGCGCTTTAACGGGCCTTCAGAGCCATGTCGAATCGCTGCGTCTGACGCTCGACAACAACCGCAAGGTGATGGCGCAGGAATTGAAAACCTTCAGTAACCTACACATCACTCCGCCGGACGGGACCTACTACTGTCTGCCTGACTTCAGTTACTACAATAAAGATTCTGTAAAACTGTGTAATTTCCTGTTGCAGAAGGCGCTGGTTGTCACCATACCGGGTAGAGAATTTGGTATGGAAGGGCATTTGCGCTTGAGCTACGCCACCACGGTGAAGGACATCAAAGTGGGTGTGGAACGCATCAAATGGGCACTGGACCCCGAATCACCCAATGAAATTTACATCGGAGATCGAAAAATAGTGAGGGATTGGCTGTGAACAACATCTTAAATATAAAAACTCCCGCAGAGAAGGAAGCTGAAGCTCGAAAAAGCGATTATGGTCTCGAAAACCAAGGATTGACCAATCTTCGTAAAGCTTACTGGAACCTCCCCACCGAAGCGCTTTATGAAGAGGTTGCCTTCCGTCAGGAAGCGCGCATTACCCATATGGGTCCTATCATCGCTATGACCATTCCGCACTGCGCACGTTCGGCGAATGACAAGTTTGTCGTTAGGGAAAGCACCACGGAGGATCAAATCTGGTGGGGGGAATATAATCGCCCCATAAGCCAGGAGAAATTTAACGACCTCTTCAACCGGATACAGGGATTTCTGCAGGGACGTGACGTATTCGTCCAGGATTGTTATGCCGGTGCAGATCCAAATTACCGCATGGCTTTCCGTATTATAACCGAATACGCCTGGCACAGCCATTTCGTGCGCAATATGTTCATCACCCCGGAAACGAATGACGAGCTCAGGCGGTTTGTGCCCGATTTCACCATCATTGCAGTACCTTCATTTAAAGCCGTTCCGCAAATTGATGGGACGCCTCGAGACGTCGCCATAGCTCTAAATTTCGATGCCAAGCTGTGTATTATTGCTACGAGTGCTTACGGAGGAGAGATTAAGAAATCCGCTTTCACGATTTTGAACTTCCTGCTCCCTCTGCAAGGCGTCATGCCTATGCATTGTTCAGCCAATATCGGTCCGAAAGGGGATACGGCTCTCTTCTTCGGTCTGTCTGGAACTGGCAAGACATCGCTTTCCGCCGATCCGGGACGAGGACTAATCGGCGATGATGAACATGGTTGGTCGGATGACGGTATTTTTAACTTCGAAGCCGGTTGCTACGCCAAAGTCATCCAGCTTTCCTCCAGCGCTGAACCTCAAATCTACGCCTGTACACGCAAATTTGGTACAATTCTCGAGAATGTCGTCTACGATCCGGTTACCCGGATGATCGATTTGGATGATGAGAGACATACCGAAAACACCCGAGCTTCCTATCCACTTGAATTCATTGACAACGCAGTGGTCGAGAAAGTTGGAGGACACCCGAAAAACATTATTCTTCTGACCTGCGATGCTTCCGGTGTGATGCCTCCCATCGCTAAGCTGACGCCTGATCAGGCTCTGTACCAATTCATCTCGGGATATACCGCCAAGATCGCCGGCACCGAAGTCGGGCTGGGTGTGGAACCGGAAATCACCTTCAGCGCCTGTTTCGGAGCTCCATTTATGGTTCATAATCCAGCTTATTATGCCGATTTGCTGAAGAAAAAAATAACGAAACATGGAGCTCAATGCTGGCTGGTAAATACCGGATGGGTCGGAGGAAAGTACGGAATAGGGAAGAGGATCAGCATTAAACATACTCGAACGCTGTTGAATGCTGCACTTGACGGGACGCTGTCTGACGTCGAATACCTGAAAGATCCTCTCTTCGGGTTTGAAGTGCCCAAACATTGCCCCGATGTGCCTGATTCAGTACTCGACCCCGCCAGTTCCTGGCCAGATCGAGAGCAACACATGCAGATGTACCAGCAACTGGCGGCACGCTTCATCGAAAACTTTAAAAAGTTCGAGTCCGACTGCCCACCGGAAATCAGGGTTGCCGGACCCAAGAAGTAATAATTTCTAAGGAAACAACTCGGGGTCATTCAGGCATTATCAATATGAGTGTTTGAATGACCCTCATTTGTATATGCAACGAGGACTGGAGATCTGAATGAGATATGACTTTGCCAAGCGCATGGAAAAACTGACGCCATCCATGATCTTGGAAATTTCCGCCCAGGCGTCCGCTGATCCCGAAATAATCAACCTGTCAGCCGGCCAACCAGATTTCCCCACACCTGATCCCATAAAAAATGCTGGTATCGCTGCCATCAATAATAATTTCACGCGCTATACCGCTGGATCCGGCATTCCAGAGCTTCGCAAAGCTGTGGCCAGCAAAGTCAGTCGTGAGACCGGGATTGAGCGGACTCCGGAAGAAATTGTTATATCCAACGGTGCTAAACATTCCCTCTCCAATACCATTCTCGCCCTCGTCGATGTTGGAGATCGGGTTCTGTTACCCACCCCTTACTGGGTTGCCTACCCGGAAATGGTTTACCTGGCTCAGGGTGAAGTTATCCAGTTGATTACTAACCATGAAAGCGGATATAGGATCACTCCAGCCCAATTAGAAGCGGCTCTGGCAACAGAACCTAAATTGATCGTTTTAAATTCCCCCGCCAATCCAACTGGTGCGGTATATGGCAAGGAGCACCTTGACATACTTGTCCCCCTGCTGAAAGAATCCGGTGTTATGGTAATCAGTGATGAGATCTACAGCAAGCTGCTTTTCGATGGAAGAGAGCACATCAGCCTTGGATCCTACCCTGAGATCCGTGACCAGCTGATCTTGATCAATGGCGTTTCCAAGACATATTCCATGACCGGTTGGCGCATAGGCTGGGCGGTAGCAAATCCTGAAGTTGCCAAGAAAATCGGTATCGTGCAATCGCAGATGACCTCCTCGCCCTGTTCTATCAGTCAGAAAGCCGCGCTTGAAGCCGTAAATAGACCGGACGATGAGTTCTTGCCAGTACTTGAAACTTTCCAGAAGAGGAGAAATCGCGCAGTCGATTTAGTTGCAGAAATCCCTGATATAGAATTCCATCCGCCCGAAGGAACCTTCTACGTATTCATTGACGTATCGGCTTATCTACCGAAATTAGATCCCGCTGAAAAACGCCCAACCCGATCCCTCGATCTGGCCAAATATCTGGTAAGTGAGCACAAAGTTGCGATTGTTCCCGGTATGGCTTTCGGTGCAGATGACCACATCCGCATCTCGTTTGCCGCGTCTATGGATGATATAGAAGAGGGAATTCGAAGATTAAAATTGGGACTGAAGGAGTATCGGAGGAATTGAAATTAGTGGTCTTCAAGTAATGAAGTCAATATCGGTGAGCTTTAAGTTTATTTACGTGGTGGTAGGACCACATAAAAAAATTGCGGCGGGCAATCTGCCCGCCTTTTTTCTCCGCCATTTGAATAGTTTAATGGAGGCATAAGGTGGCGGAAAAAATTTGTTTAATGAAACAGCCCGCCCTGCATCCAGCATAGAAATACACGAATGCGGGCTGTTTCATTCTTTATTCCATTACCTCATTTCGTAGTCGTAGAGCGACCCGTACTAGGTTTAAAAAGTCTGCCCGCGCGTTTCCATTCTGGACCTTTAACCCCAGGATCGATCTCTGATCCGAGGATCTCGGGAGCAATCTCATTGACCTCGGGAGCAGGCTCATTGACCGGCAGACCAAGACCAGGAACGACGATTACCGGAGGTAGACTCCTACCAGGTATTGTCGGTGGCACTTGGATAAGACCCTTTGCTGGTGTCATGGATAGTATATCAGCTCTCTTGTCTCCGGGAACCGGTGCAGCGTTACCTCCAGGGACTATGCCATTTGCCAATGATACACTGACGTATAGTAACAGAACCATGACTACTGCGATGATTAGATTGTGGCGCTTCATTTTGTCCTCCTCTTGTTGGGTTGTCATGCTGTTCGCTTTGTCTGTCTGCCCGAGCTAACGCAATACGGATGCCAATAAATATTTCTCTGCATAACATGGTGTTATTAAATAACTTACAAACCATTGTTCAAAAAAATTCCCTTTTAGCATATCCTGAATTGATGAACATCCTGACACTGATATTTCTATAATTTTTCATAACATATTATAAAATATTCACTTACATACTGTTGTTAAAATTGACACCTGTTATACCCGATTGTTAACCATCCCGCTTTTCATCTTAATGCTTGACTTTTCTCGTTTTTATTATTAATTTTAAATTGTTTATCACTTTGCCAGGAAATTAGACAAGACATATTGAAACGAACATTCGTACGGCTATACAAATGTATCACCAGGGATTCCTACTCAGAATGATTCTTGTTTGTGTTATCTCGACTATTCCGTCATTAGCTATGGGGCGGGATATTGCCTGGCAACGCCATGTGGATGGATACCTTAACGGCTTGAGGATGGCTGTTTACCATGGAGGAATGGAGTTCACTAAGCCCGTTTTCGTTGATACCGATAATGATGGCGATGAAGATCTTTACGTAGGGGAACACGATGGGTATCTCAATGTATTCCTGAATTTGGGGGGGAATCCACCAGAATGGTCTTGTGTCACTACCTCGCTCGATTCGATAGATGTCGGCAAACAAAATGCTCCAGCATTTTGGGACATAGATCTGGATGGCGACCTGGATCTTTTCATCGGGGATGAAGAGGGTGACGTCTGGTACTACCACAATGTAGGATCAATCACCAGCCCGGTTTGGAATTTAGTCACCGAATACTATATAGCACCACTCCTGGTAGATCATCACGCCATTCCTTTCTTTAGTGATCTGGACGCAGATGGAGATGATGATCTTCTCATTGGACACAATGAAGGCGGTGCCGCCCATTTTCTCAATGTGGGCACCCCCGGCTTTCCTTTCTGGAGCTTGCAAACTGAATTCTATCAGGGATTCGATGTTGGCGACAAATCTTCAGTCTGCGTCTTCGATGTCGATGACAACAACCTCGGAGATATTTTTATGGGAGGAGTCGATGGGGGGATCTACTATTTTCACAACGACGGCCCTGATACTATTCCGGTATACACAAATATGGGAGTCCTTTTCGATGTAGGGGATAATGGAGTGCCAACCTTCTGTGATCTGGATTACGATGGTGATCTTGACCTCGTGGTTGGCGAATCTTTTGGAAATCTTAACGTATTTCTCAACGAAGGGACCCCTACCATACCGGAATGGCGGTACGACTCTCCGCATTTAGCTTATTATGATGCAGGGTTCAAGAGCATGCCCGCTCTGGTCGATATTGACACGGACGGTGACCTGGACCTCTTCGTAAGCAAAATGCAGAATGGAATTGCCTTCTTTGAAAATATAGGCTCACCTGACTCTGCAGCATGGCAACTCGTGAGCGAAACCTACGCTGGCATTAACCCACCCCGTATGGAACCCCCTGCTTTTTACGATCTGGATAACGATGGAGATCAGGATTTCGTTGTGGGTGGTTTCGATGGATCTTTAACGTACTATCAGAATGTCGGTACTCCTCAGTCACCTGCCTGGAGAGAACCGGAATACAATTACACTGGCACGGATGTTGGTGATTATTCAGCGCCCGCTTTCGCCGATGCCGATAGTGACGGCGACGCCGATCTTTTTATCGGTTCCTTTGAAGGGACCCTCAGGTATCTGCGCAATGATGGAACGCCAAGTGCTCCGCAGTGGCAAGATCTCGGAAACTATCCAGGGATTGATGTGGGGAATTATTCCACTCCCGCGTTCGCTGATCTCGATGCCGATGGAGATCTTGATATTTTGGTCGGGAATGGCAATCTGACCGGAGTTCTCACCCTTTATAGGAATGATGGATCACCGATGTTACCTTCCTGGACTCTTGAAACTCCTTTCTATCAGGCGTGGGATTTTGGTGATTATTCAAGCCCCTGTTTCGGAGATATCGATGGTAACGATGACATTGATCTACTGGTAGGATGCGAAGCCGGAGGACTCTGGCTTTGGGAAAATGTTGGCTGGCTTTTTAATATGAATATTTCACTTTTACCTTATGATCCACCCATAGTGATTCCTCCGGAAGGTGGCTCCTATCAATTCGTTCTGATGCTGGAAAATCTGGAAAACAGTGCGTTACAGGTTATCGCCTGGACGACCATTACCAGGCCCGACGGACAAACTACAGGTGCAATCGATAGTCTTGAAATAAATCTAGAACCCGGCGTTTACAGTGACCTGTTAACGCACGATATTCCCGGTGCATGGCCGTCGGGAGTATACCAGGTGAATGGTTATGTCGGCCTTAATTCTGTGATAGTATACGGGATGGATAGTTTTGACTTCGAAAAGAGTGATACTGTTGCCGTACAAGATCCAGGTGCCGGTAGAATGAATTCAATACACACTTTTAACTTGCATGAACCGTATCCAAATCCCTTCAATCGCAGCACCGAGATCGTCTTCAGTATCCCCGCACCCTCGAATGTCGAAGCTGTTGTTTTCGATCTCACCGGCAGAGAAGTAACACGACTTTTTGATGGTTGGCAGCAGGTTGGCACTTATCGATTGAACTTCGTGCCCGATGGTCTGGCTTCAGGAATCTACTTTATCCAACTTAAAGCCGGGGACTGGGTCGCAGTAAAGAAGGTTGCCTATCTTCGATAATGATAGAAGAAAGGGATTCCGAATCAGTACCCGGAGCGTTCATTTTATAATTAAGTGAACGATTATCGGTTCTAAAGATGTTCCCAATCTTTTCCTTGAATTTCCCCTTGATTGAACTTATATTTTACTATATCCGCTAACTGCAGAAATTGATCTTCAATCCCTGCCTTACATTGTTAAACTTTAACCGATAACCGAGGATTAAATGGCAAAAGGACTTAAACCCTTACGGCATGTTAAGAAAAAAGAGATCAAGGAAGATAAACTGGTCACCACCTACTTCCAGACAAGAGATTACTTTGAGGAAAATAAAAAGAAGATATTCCAGATCGGAGGCGGTTTAATAGCGCTGATCGTTCTGGTTACCTTCTGGGTTTCTTCCAAGAAAGGCGCAGAGTACGATGCCTCGTATGAACTCGGTGTGGCTATGGCGACCTCAGCGGAGGCTGAGCCTGCCGTGGTTGCGGATGATTTCGCCCTGATCGCGGACCGCTACAGCGGCACCACTGCAGGAAACGAAGCATTACTCTATGCTGCTCAGATGAAGCGGATGGCGGGGCAAAACGAAGCAGCCCTGGAGGCTTATGAACAGTACCTCAGGAAGGGCGACAAGGAGATCTACCTGTATACCGCTGCTCTTGCCGGGAAAGCTACCTGTCTGGAAGATCTGGGTCGTTTTGAAGCAGCGGCAGATACCTACTTGAGAGCTGCCAATACCTTCAAAAATTTCTTCGTGGCTCCGAGATTTATCCTCGATGCAGCGCGCTGTTACAGGTTAGCCGGGTTCCCCGAAAAAGCCAAAACCCAATACGAATACGTTATATCTCACTTCCCCGACACCGACTTTTCCACCGAAGCAGAGAAGGAGAGCAAACGCATATAGAGTATTAACTTGGGCTGCCACCTCTCCACAGGTGGCGGCAAGTGCTAATAAAAAGCCCCCCTCAAACCGGGGGCTTTTACTCGCAACTCGCAACTCACAACTCGATAACTACTTCACCAACACCATCTTTCTGGTCGATATGAACTCCCCAGCCTCGATTCTGAAGAAGTAGATCCCCGATGCCAATCCATCCCCATCAAAGACGACTGAGTGGTAACCGGCCTTCATCTCTTCATCTTTCAGAACTGCCACCTCTTTGCCCAGGATATTGTACACTTTCAAATTGACGTAAGCAGTTTTCGGCAAACCGAACTTGATAGTAGTAGCAGGATTGAATGGGTTAGGGTAATTCGGTTCAAGCGAAAATTCCTTAGGTAACGTCGGCGAACCGTTGTCACCTTGTACCCCTACTGGCTCATTCGGTCCACCTGGCGTTGGGTTCGCGAAAACCCAATCTTCGCTGCCATCCGGGTACCGACCGTAAGAAATGTCTGGAAACTGCGGGCCGTAAGTGAGGACGCTAATCGGAGTTATACCATCAGGTTCATAGAGCGCTATTTCTTCACCGCTACCACTCAATTTAAAGGTTGCGTGCATCTTCCCTTCGATCGGTTCTTCATCGCACCAGACTAATATAAAACGATTAGGTAAGATGGTCGTATCAGGCAGTACCCACTTGAATGGAATTGTAAAATCGTCTGTCAAATACACTCCGCCTAATGGAATTGTGTCTATTGCTGAGGTATTGTAGATTTCGAGCCAGTCATCAAAATCACCAGATGGGTCTGGGTTGGCAGAATCGTTTCTGGCAAGGAATTCATTAATCACCAGAACCTGGTAATTTACTGGATTGTTAATGGAACCCGG